>CAZBAB010000045.1:0-4973 GCA_964489815.1 Candidatus Woesearchaeota archaeon
TTCATTTTTTTCAATAATTTCAGCTATTAAACTCTCACTTTTCTGTTTTATAGCATTAATTTGTCCTCTTATTGTTGTTTTTTCCTTTCCAAGCATAGAAGCTAAGTCATCATAACTTAGCTTTAGTTCTGTATTTAATAAAACCCATAGGATAGCTCGTTCAGTTACTGAAAATTGGCTTAAATTTGGTGTTTGAACACCTGTTTGAACGGCTGTTTGAACAGCATAAACACCTGTTTGTTTTTTAAACACCTGTTTGGGTGTTTTAAACACCCTTTCTTGTTTTAAATTTCCCATAATTGCTATGATATTTTTTAAACCTTCTATTTCTTCTTTATACGTCGATAAAATTTCTTTTATTTCTTTTATTTCTTTTTTTTGCAATTCTCCTTGAGAATCAAGATGTTTAATCCATCCACTAACACTAGTTATATCTTTTTTTACAGATTCAAAACCAGCCTTTGTATCTTTTTTTAGTTGTTCAACCTCTTTTTTTCTAACAAACCATCCAAACATGTTTTTTTAAAGAATATGCCCTTTAAAAATTTTATGTTTTCGTCGATAAAGTTTCTTTAAAAAATACATATAAGATTAATAAAATATGCAAAAATATTCAAAAAATACTTTTAAACACCCTTAAACACCTGTTTAAACACCTGTTTAAACACCCTTAAACACCCTTAAACACCTGTTTGCTTTAAACCAAGAGTTTTTTATTTTGAAGATGCATTTAAAAGACTTATTTATATCTTTTTAAAACAAATTTTTAATTACTTTTTATATCTTAACAAAGCTAACCTTAGTGCACATGGTCTGCACAAGCTTTATCAGGTTTCAATTATTTGTTTATTTTTAGATGCTTTTATAAGCATAAATAAAAAATAAATAATCTAATAAGTATTAAATTTCACTTTAATAATTTTGATTTTGCTTTAATGCATCTTATTAAAACTATGTATTTAAAATTAAATAATACAATTAATTTCAATAAATTTATAATTCCCAGCATTCACTAATTATACTATACTATTACACTACATTTTAATGTTAAACTTAAATTAAACTTTTTTAAAACAAATTTTTAATTACTTTTTATATCTTAACAAAGCTAACCTTAGTGCATAACAACTTTGGATTTTTATTAATCTCTTAAAAATCCATAAAATTTCTTTAAAAATAAGTAAAAAATAGTGTTTTTTAAGTAAACTTTATATACTTTTTCCAATAAGGTTATAATATTGTTCCTTTAAGGGAACCCTTATAAGAAAGAAAAACCCTAAGTTTACAAGGAAAAATCACAATGAGCAAATATGTATTAGTTTTTTTAATAAAAGGCAAGCCAGGAATTTATCTACATAATTTAACTAGCAAATTATCTAAACAATTTAGAGTAAAGAATGTCTTTAAAAGGATTCCACCACATGTAACTTTAAAATACATAGGAGAGATTAAATCTGAAACTAAAATTAAGGAATTAATTTTTTTATTAAAAAATTTTATAAAAGGCCAAGGTAAGATAAAGATTCATTTAAGAGGAATTGGATATTTTGATAAAAGGGTTATTTTTGTTAAAGTTCTTAAAACTAAACAATTAATTGAATTTTATAATGAATTATGTGAAGAATTAAAAAAATTAAAATGGATGCCCTGTAGAAAATATGAAAGAAAACAAATAAAATTTCATTTAACCTTGGCAAAAGGCAACATAAAAGCAAAATTCCAAAAAATATTAGAATATCTTTCAAATAAAAACTTAGATTATTCTGTATTTATAGATAAAATGATTTTAATGAAATATGAAAATCAAAAATGGAGGATTTACAAATCTTTTGATTTAAGATAACTGAATTTTGGTTTATTTTGAGAGAACTAAAATGTTACAAAAAAAAGAAACATTAAAGGTAAAAGAAATACCAAAAGTTGCAATATATGTTCGTGTTTCAACAGAAGAACAGGCAAAAGAAGGATTAAGTATAGATGCACAAATAGATAAATGCAAAGCATTTTGCAAAGCAAGGGAATGGAGTCTATTTAAGGTATATAAAGATGCAGGGTTTTCTGCTGGAAGCCTTAATAGGCCTGCCTTAGAACTTCTTTTAAGAGATGCTAAAGAAAGAAAATTTGATATTATTTTAGTTTATAAAATTGACAGATTTTCAAGAAATTTAAAAGATTTAATTATGGTATTAGAAGACCTTAAATCAAAAAATATAAACTTTACTTCTGTAACAGAGCAAATAGATACAACTTCTGCTATGGGAGAAGCATTTTTTCAAATCATAGGAGTATTTGCACAACTTGAAAGAGGAATGGTTAAAGAGAGGGTTGAATTAGCATTTGATAGAAAAATAAAGTTTGGAGAAGCTCTTTTTAGAGCACCTTTTGGATACATATATCAAAATAAAAAATTAGTACCTGATCCTAAAAATAAGGATAAAGTAAGAGAAGTTTTTGAAATGTGGGCAAAGGGCATTAACTATAAATCTATCTGTGAAACTTTCAATCTTTCTCCTTCTTCTTTTTATCAAATAATAAAAAATCCAATTTATATAGGAAAAATAAAATATAAGGGAAAACTCTTTCCTGGAAAACACAAGCCCCTTATTAGTGAGGAGCTTTTTAATAAAGCAAATAATATCTTGAAAAATGAATAAAATAGATTTTCAACTAAAACAAAAGATTTTCAAAAGAGATAATTTCCAGTGCCAAAAATGTGGATTTATAGATAAATCTTGTCAAGAATTAAAAGTTCATCATATTACTCCTTTGGTTTTTGGTGGGAAAAATAATCCAGACAATTTAATTACTCTATGTACTATTTGCTATAATTATGCTATAAATTCAAAAGAGGAATTTATAAAATATATAAATGAAAAAATAAATGGAGAGGTTTTAAATACATTTAGAAAATCAAATAATTCTATTTCTAAAAAAACAAAAGAGGGAATGATTAACCTTTTTGAACAAGGCAAACATGTCACAAGGGCTCCAAAAGGATATTCTTTAATTGATAAAAAATTGATTCCAAACCAAGAGAAAGAAGAGGTTAAAAAGATTTTTAAAGAATTTTTAGATACAAATATTAGTTTAACACAATTAGCAAAAAAATATTCAATGACTACATCTGGAATTAAAAAACTTCTTTCAAATTCAACTTACATAGGCAAGGTAAAATTTGCAAATAAAGAAATACAAGGGATTCATAAGCCCCTTATTTCAAAAGATATTTTTGATAAAACTCAAGAAAAACTAAAACAAAAATACTGGACAATTAAAACAGAAATTTAAGCAGGGCAAGCCCCTTCTGTATAATATAAAACATTTTTATTTGAACATGCAAAACAATTATTGCCAAATGTTTGTGCACATGGATATTTTATACATCTTACTTTTGTAGTATCAAACCAGCCACATACTGGCTGGTATATTCCTTTGCATTTTGTAATAGAAATATTAGAACAATAAATTGGTCTTCTTTCTTTTATGCACTGGTTTTTTGTAGAATCCCACCTAAATCCAGCTTTAATGCAAGACTCTTTTATAGGTTTTGGTGAATTAAGCAAGGTTATAGAAGTAAGAACTAAAACTAAAGCAAGAATTAGAAAAATTATTATTAGTTTTTCCTTTTTTTTCATATTATTTTTTTAGAGGAAGGGCATAACTCACTTTTATTTCTCTTCCTAAAATTTTTTTATTATTCATCTCTGCAAGAGCATTGTTTGCAGAAGATTCATTAACAAAAGCTACAAATCCTCTGCCTTTAGACCTTCCAGTTTTCTTTTCTCTAAGAAGAATTACTTCACTAATTTCTCCATAAGGTTCAAAAAGTTCTTTTAGTTTTTTTCTATTAATTTTAAATGAGAGATTTCCCACAAACAATCTGTTTCCCATAAAAAAATTACAAAAAAATCATATTTAAATTTAATTATTTTTAAGAAAGTATTTAAATAATTTTTATTTACTTATATCATGAAAGAGGTTAAAGCAATTGTTTTTGATATTGGAGGAGTTTTGCTTATTAATGAAGAAGAATATAAGAAAAGAAAAATTTCCCAAAAACACTTAGGGGTTCATCAAGAAGTTGCAAGACAATTAAAAATAAGTGTGGACCAGTGGTTTGATGCAATTGATACTCCTTATGCCTTGTCAATGCAGGGAAAAATTAGTGAAAATAAGGTTGTTAAAACTATCTCAAAAAATCTTCAGATTAGCACTAAAAGATTAGAAAAAGTTTATCTTAATGCCTTTAAAAAGCATTTTAATAAAAATAAAGAACTTTATGATTTTGCTCTTAAATTAAAAAAACAAGGCTATAAAATTGCAATCCTTTCTGATCAATGGCATCTTTCTAAGAAAGCTTGTCCAAAAATTTTCTATAAAACATTTAATCCAGTTGTTCTTTCTTGTGATGTTGGTATAAGAAAACCAGACCCAAAAATTTTTAAATTAATTTTAAAGAAATTAAAAGTTAGACCTCACGAAGCAGTTTTTATTGATAACCAAAAATGGAATATTGGTGCTGCAAAAAAATTAGGAATTCAAACAATTTTATTTAGAGATAATAAACAAGTGTTTAAACAGCTTAAAAAATTTGGAATAAAATGAAAGTAACTTGTCCTAACTGCGCTCATGAATTTGAAATTTTTGAAAATAGGGGGAAGGTACAAAAAAAAGGAATGTCAAAAAAAGCAGTTTTAGGAAGAATAATGTCCCGCCCCCCTTTTGGATATAAAATTCAGAATAAAAAATTAGTTCCTGCAGAAAATTATAAAGAAGTGGAAGAAATTTTTGAGGATTTTTTAAAAAATCCAAATCTAACAAAAATTGCAAAACAGCATAATCTTTCTGTAAATGGATTAAAAAAAATTCTAAGGAATTTTACTTATTTAGGAAAAATAAAATTTAATAATCAAATCTATGACGGAGAACATCAACCTTTGATTTCCTCAACCCTTTTTAATCATGTTCAAGAT
>CAZBAB010000046.1:0-4872 GCA_964489815.1 Candidatus Woesearchaeota archaeon
AGACATACAAAACTTATTGCAGATACAATGACTACAAGCGGAGTGGTTAAGGGGGTAACAAGAATGGGGATTATTGCTGACAAAGCTTCAATTTTAGCAAGAGCAACTTTTGAAACACCAACAAAACAATTTGTTAATGCAACCCTAAAAGGAAGTAAAGATGAATTAGCAAGTGTTATTGAAAATATTATTTTAAACCAGCCTGTTCCAGTCGGGACAGGGCTTCCAGGATTAATGGTTAAAGTTATTGGACCTTTAATAAAAAAAGATTCTGAAAAAAAATCTGCTAATGAAAAAATCGTTGAAGAAACAATGAAGTAATTTACTAAAAATTTATAAACACCTTTCTTTTACAAGACCTATGACAAAAACAATTGATATGCAAAGTCTTAGATATTTAAAACTCTTTATGAAAATTACTCACATCCAAATAAAAAATTGCTTTTATTACAACAATATGATTATTTTTGCTGTTCCAAGAAAACTTTTATCAAAAGCTATTGGGAAACAAGCTGTAAATGTAAAAAAAATAAGTGAAATTTTAAGAAAAAGAATAAGAATTATTGCATTGCCAAAAGGAGAAGAAGACCTTAGAAAATTTATTGAATCAATTGTTGCACCTGTAACTTTTAATGAACTTGAAGTTAAAGAAAATGAAGTAATTATGAACCCTGGTAAACAAACTAAAGCAGCATTAATTGGAAGAAACAAAAGACGACTTCTTGAAATGAAGAAAATAATACAGGATTATTTTGAAAAAGACTTTAGAATAATATAATTTAATACAATAATGCTTATAAATAATTAACATAAATCTATTTTATGGAAAATAAATTCCTTAAGTATATTGAACCATTTGCCACAGGAGTTGCAGTAACATTTGCAATAATGTGGCCTTATACAAAAATAATAGATGCTCATGTAAAGCATATTGGAAAAGATAAATATATTGCTATAAAAAGGATGGGTTCTAATGTTGCTTTAATAAATATTGGTAATAATTATTATGTTCCATTAAAAGAAGTTGAAAAAGAGCAGGATAAAAATAAAAGAAAAGAAATTAAAAAATATAATACAGAAAGAGAAAAAGAAATAAGAAAGCAAAGAAAAGATTTAAGAAAAAAAATTTTTGACTTCTAATATTAATTAGTGATAGCAATGTTTAAAAACTAATTTTCTTAGGAATATTATATGGGATTACTAAGTGCTAAAAAATTATTGAAGAATAGAAAAAAATTCAGATGGAAGTCTAGAAAATATAAAGTTAGAACTCTGAATTTGTATGCTAAATCTGACCCACTCGAAGGTGCAAATCAGGCAAAAGGAATTGTTCTGCAAAAGGTTCAAAAAGAAGCTAAACAGCCAAATTCAGCAATGAGAAAATGTTGCAGAGTTCAATTAACAAAAAATGGAAAACAGGTAACTGCTTTTATTCCTGGAGACCAAGGGCAAAAATTTATTGATGAACATGACGAGGTTATGATTCAAAGAATAGGGGGAAAGCAAGGAAGAAGTAAAGGAGACATTCCTGGAGTTAGATACATGGTTATTCAAGTAAATGACCAACCATTAGCAAGATTAGTGGCTGGGAAAATAGAAAAAGGTAGAAGATGAGTGAACAAAAAATTATTCCAAGATTTAAAATCTTTGATTTGTATGATTTATCAGATATTAAAATTACAGACCTTGGATTAAAAGATGCTATTAATCTGCATCCAAAACTAATTTTAAAAACACAAGGGAGAAACTTTTCTAAATTTGGACAAACAAAAACAAACGTTGTTGAGAGACTTGTAAATAAATTAGCTGTATCAGGACACAGAAATAAAAAACACAGATTAGAAAAAGGCAGAGCAACTGGAAAATACACAAAAAATACAAAAATTGTTCTTGAAGCATTTAAAATCTTAGAGAAAAAAACAGGAAAAAATCCTATTCAGGTTTTAGTTAAAGCAATTGAAAATGCTGCTCCAAGAGAAGAAACAACAGTTATTGAGTATGGTGGAGCAAGATACCCACAAGCAGTAGATATTTCTCCATTACGACGAGTTAATTTAGCATTAAAACATTTTTGTCATGGAGCGTCAGATAAAGCATTCAATAAAAAGAAGACTTTAGCACAAGCATTAGCTGAAGAAATTTTTATGGCTTATGAAAATAATGGTGAAAGTTATTCTATAAAAAAGAAAAAGGAAGCAGAAGCACAGGCAGATAGTGCTCGATAATAACTTTTAAAAACCCCTAATTAATGAATTTTTCTATGAAAAATTTAAAAAGCATATTGGAAGGAAGTATTTTATTTGGATTAATCTCTATTTTTGCTTCTCAATTATTAGTAGATTATCTAAATTATAAAAATGTAAAAAAGTATCTTGTTAAAGAAAAAGATATTATTTCTATTTCCTCTAAAGAAAATTTAGGAAAACCTCCTTCTCTAAAAAATATTAATCTTGTTAAAGAAATAGCCAATAAAAATTTTAAAGAAGCTATTAAAGAAATTGATTCTATTGAAAAAGCTGAAATATATGTCCAAAATTATTTATTTTATAAAAAGGATATTATAAATGACAAAGAGGTAGAATATTATGCTTGCTTTAAAAAAATACATGAAAGAAAAACTGATGATTGTGATGGAATGGCAATTGCTGCTGCAGCTTTACTTAGTGATGATGGTTATCCTGCTTATTTGCTAAGATTATATGAAAATTTTAAAGAAGGACATGTTGTGTTTTTATATAAGGTAAATGGAAAATTTGGTTCAATAGGCCATACTAATCAAGATAATTATCCCCCAAGGTTTAATAAAGTTTCAGATTTAGTTAAAAAAATATCTAAGGGCATGGAAGCAAATTATAAAAGATATGAAATAATTAATCTTTCAAAGTATAATAAAGAATTCATAGATGTTGATATAAATCATGATCCAGGGAAGAAATACCAAGGAATTTTTGATAAAACTGCTAATTGGATTGGAAGAAAAATAGCTCAAAAGGATTAAGCAAAAAATTATAAATAATTTATTCTTGAATTCTCTAAAAGTTTCAAAAACTTAATACAAAAATTTAAAAACTATTTTTCAGATTAGGTTATATCAAAAATGGCAGAAATTTCAAAATTAATGAAAGAGCAAGATAAAATTAGAAATATTGCTATTGCTGCTCATATTGACCACGGAAAAACAACTTTCTCAGATAATCTTTTAGCAGGGGCAGGTATGCTCTCAGAAGAAACTGCTGGAAAACAGAGGGCACTTGATTTTCATGAAGATGAAGCAACACGAGGTATTACAATTGATTCAGCCTCAGTTTCTATGATTCACAATGTTAATGGAACAGATTATTTAATTAACTTAATTGATACTCCAGGGCATGTTGATTTTGGCGGCGATGTTACCCGCGCAATGAGGGCTGTTGATGGATGCATTATTTTGACATGTGCTGTAGAAGGAGTTATGCCTCAAACAGAAACTGTTGTTCGACAGGCCTTAAAAGAATTAGTAAAACCAGTTTTATTCATTAATAAAGTTGATAGATTAATCAAAGAAGTAAAGCTCACACCAGAAGAGATGCAAAAAAAGTTTGTTTCTATTATTGACCACGTCAATGAATTAATTGAAAATATTGCACCAAAAGGATACAAAGAAAAATGGAAAGTTGGAGTAAGTGAAGGAACAGTTGCTTTTGGCTCTGCATTTCATAATTGGGCTTTAAGTTTTCCTTATATGAAAGAACATAACATTACTTTTAAAGATATTATTGATGCTTATGAAAAAGAGGATTATAAAAAATTAACAAAACAAGCCCCCCTTCATAAAGTTGTCTTAGATATGGTTATCCATCATCATCCAAATCCTGTTGAAGCACAAAAATATAGAATACCAAAAATTTGGCATGGAGACCTTGATTCAAAAATTGGAAAAGATTTACTTAATTGCAATCCAAATGGAGAACCTGCATTTGTTCCTATTAAAATTGTCGTAGACAAACATGCAGGAGAGGTTGCAGCTGGAAGGGTTTTTTCAGGTTCTTTCAAACAAGGAGATGAAGTTTATATGAATTTGGCTAAAAGAAAAACAAGAATTCAGCAGGTTTCTGTTTATAAAGGTGCTCAAAGAGTCGTTGTCGATGAAGTAAGTGCAGGAAATGTTGTTGGAATTGTTGGTTTAAAAGATGTTTTTGCTGGTGAGACTGTAAGCAAAGATGAAATTGAACCTTTTGAAGCAATTAAACATTTGTTTGAACCTGTTGTTACAAAGTCTATTGAACCGCTGAAAGCTGCTGACTTGCCAAAATTAATTGAGATATTAAAACAAATTGCAAAAGAAGACCCCTCAATTAAAGTAGAGATTAATGAACAAACTGGAGAGAGTTTAATATCTGGTATGGGGGAATTACACTTGGAAATTATTGAAAATAGAATTGTTAGTGAAAAAGGATTGCCTGTAAAAACCTCTGCTCCAATTGTAGTTTATAGAGAAACTATAAGTAAAGAATCAGAAATTTATGAGGGAAGAAGTCCAAACAAGCATAATAGTTTTTATATAAAAGTTGAACCCCTTGAGGAAAATATTTATGAAGCAATTAAATCTGGAGAACTTCCAGAAGGGAGAGTTAAAAAGAAAAGTACTGCTCTTGCTGAAAAATTAATGGAACTTGGATGGAGGGGGGATGAGATAAGAAATGTAAGAGATGTTTATAAAGGAAATATTTTCTTAGATGAAACAAGAGGGGAAGTGCATATTGGAGAGGTTATTGAAATGGTATTAGATGCTTTTGAAATGGTTATGGACCAAGGACCTTTAGCAAGGGAACCCTGCACAAAAATGAAAGTTTCATTAATGGATATTAGGTTGCATGAAGATGCAATTCATAG
>CAZBAB010000047.1:0-2078 GCA_964489815.1 Candidatus Woesearchaeota archaeon
TTTAATTGATACTCCTGGCCACGCAGCATTCACAAATTTAACACACAGAGGGGGTTCATTAGCAGATTTAGCTGTTCTTGTGATTGATATAAATGAAGGAATCAAACCCCAAACAGCAGAAGTAATCCAGATTTTAAAGTTAAATAGAACACCTTTTATAATTGCTTTAAATAAAATAGACAATATCTCAGGATGGAGAACAGATAAAGAAATTTCACTTCAAGAATCAATTGAAACACAACCTGCTTTAGTAAAACAAAAATTTGATGAAAAATACATGACTCTTTCTGGAGCTTTGCATAGTTATGGATTTGAATCAGACTTGTTTTATAAAATACAAGATTTCACAAAAAAAATAGCACTAATCCCTGTTTCAGCAAAAACAAGACAGGGGATTCCAGAATTAATTTTAATGTTGTGTGGCTTATCCCAAAAATATCTTGAGAATAAATTGAAATTAAATAAAGATGCAAAAGGTGTTATGCTGGAAGTAAAAAAAGAAAAAGCAACAAATTATATTGAGGCGATTCTTTATGATGGAGAATTAAAAAAATCAGATGAAATTGCAATTGCAAGTTTTGAGGGAAGCCCAATTATCTCAAAAATAAGAATTCTCGAAGAAATACAACCTCTTCAAGCAAAATTCAAACCAAAAAGTAAAATAACTGCTGCAACAGGATTAAGAATGCAATTAACTGCAAAAGAAGAAATCACACCAGGAATGCCCTTTGAAATCTACAAAAACAATTTTGAAGAATTAAAAACAAAATTCAAAAAAGAAATTTCAGACAACATAAAAACTTCCTCCAAAGGCATTATTGTAAAAGCAGATTCATTAGGGAGTCTTGAAGCACTATTAGTTCTATTAAAACAGCAAAACATCTTAGTAGTAAAAGCAGGGATTGGAAACATAAACAAAAAAGACATAATCTCTGCAAAAGCAAATCTTAAAATAAATGAATTAGATGCAATAATTGTTGGATTTAATGTAGAACCAGAAGAAAATTTAGAAATTCCTAAAAATATTAAAATCTTAACATACGATGTTATTTACAAATTAATTGAAAACCTAATAGAATTTAGAATAAAAAAGAATCAAGAAATTGAAAAAAAGAGGTTAATGGGCTTGACAACAATTTGTAAATTAGAAATTCTCCCACAATATGTTTTTAGAAATACTAAACCTGCAATCTTTGGAGTAAGAGTATTAGGAGGAAAATTAACACAAAATCTAAACATGATTGATGAAACAAATGAGAAAATTGGAAGAATTAAAAATATGGAAGCAGACAGAAAACCTGTAAATGAAGCAAATGAAGGAATGGAACTCGCAATCTCAATTCCAGGAATTAATTTTGAAAGACAATTAAAAAATAAAAAATATTTATTTACAGAAATAAGTGAATCTCAATTTAAAGATTTCAAAAAAAATAAAGATCTTCTCTCACAAAGTGAACTTAAAATTCTTCAAGAAATTGCAGAAATTAAAAGAAAAGAGGATTTTGAATGGGGCAGGGAATAAAAAGTTAAACAAAATAAATTTTATTTCTTCAGCAATAAATCACTATAAGAAACTGAAATCAAATCTTCTTGAGAAATTTTAAATAAATCAAGATAAGATTGGCATTGTTCTAATAACTTATCTTTTCCAATTTTTCCCTCTTTATCTATGGCTTCTATTTCAATAAAACTACCTAAATCTTTTACAATATCAATGTGAAATTTAACATTACCTATAAAATAAATCTCTCTTTGTTTATCAACAACAACTAAAACACCTAATGCTTTTGTTAAAATTTCTTTTAATGAAGATTTAGGATTTGACTTAAAAAGAAGAACATTTGATTGTTTTGGGGTTTTTTTATTTTCCCTTTCATAATAAATTAAGTGATTCTCAATTTTTCCTTCTCTTAATTTTAATCTTCCAGAATTCACTTTAAAATAAGTATCAATTTGGTGGTCAATACCCTTAAAATCTGCATTCTTTGATTTTAAAATTTCTCTAATTTTATCTTGATTATTTGATTTTGCTTTTATTTCAATATTTACGTGTGCCATATTTTATAATGCTTAATAAT
>CAZBAB010000047.1:2088-4856 GCA_964489815.1 Candidatus Woesearchaeota archaeon
TTCTTTAATTAATGCTTTCCTTAAAGAAACTAAATCAATTTTTTTATAATTTATTCTAAATACTTTTTTATAGATTCTCTTAATTTACTTAAAGAAAGAGTTTTAGGAATCACTTCATTTGCTCCTTTGGATAATGCTATAAAAGACAAATCAACAGAAGTGTTTGAACTATGGAAAATAATTGGTGTTTTAGTATCAAATCTTCTAATTTCTTGTATGGCATAAATCCCGCTATTTCTATATCCATCATTCATCTTATTATCAGTAATTATTAAAGAATAAGTGTTTTCTCGAGCCTTTTTAATCTCCTCATCAGCATTTGAAGCAAAATCAACATCATAATCCCCAAACAAAGCCCTTTTTAAAGACTGCTTGTATTGTTCATCATCATCTGCCAATAAAATTTTTTGAATTGTCATATTATTAATCCTTTCTAAGAAGAACTTTATAAATACTGAAAAGAAGCTCTTCAGCTTGCTCATCATCCCCTTCTACTCTAAGTATATACTCTTTTCCGTAAGGGCTGTCCCCCCCAAGATTATAAATACTTGAACAAAACCTACAATTAAACACTTGGGGAACTAAAAATTCCTCTCCTTTAAAATTATAAATTTTTTTTACTTTTTCTCCATCTTGAATAAGATAAGCTTCTTTTGCATGTCCTTTGCAAAGTTTACTTATTTTTGATGCTTTTTGTTCATTAATTTCTTCAAGTAAATTAATTTTTGAAGACAAGGTGTTTTTGTCTTTAACAACAACCATAACCATATAAAATAAAAGTATAAAAACTATTTAAATGTTTCTACTTGTAACCACTAAATAAGAAAAACATAATAAAAAAAGAAAATTAAGTTAAGAAACTCATCAAAACCTTTAAAAACTAAATTCTATGTTAATTCCTATGGTACTTAAAATTAATATCTCAGAAAAATCTGGGAAAACCTATAAATTTGAATCTGAAACCCCTTTGCTTCAAGGGAAAGAACTTGGGCAAAAAATAAATGGTTCAGAGATTTCTCCTGATTTAGATGGTTATGAACTAAAAATTACTGGGGCAAGTGATAAATCTGGTTTCACAGCTTTTGTTGAAGTAGAAGGAACAGGATTAAAAAGAATGCTTTTAAAATATGGAAAAGGCATGCATAAAAAACCAAAAGGAGATAAGAAAAAAGGCTCAAAACCAAAAGGGCTTAGATTAAGAAAAACAGTCAGAGGGAAAGTTATTTCTGAAGACATAAGACAGATTAATATGAAAGTTATTAAAGAAGGTAAAAAAAAGTTAGCTGAGATTTTTCCAGAACAAAACAAGGCACCAGAGCCTCCAAAAGAAGAGGATTCAAAAGAAAATCCTGCTCAAGAATCTCAAACTCCAGAAAAAACCAGTAAAGAAAAAGCAGGATAATCCTAATTTAGTGGTTTGTAAAAGAGGATTAATTGCAATTCGAAAATGAGCCAGATAATAAATTGTAAAAGAATTATCTTAAAGGACAGGAGTCTTAACTTATGCAATCTATTTAATTAATTCAATAAGATTACTTTTAGATTTATCATTTGTTGGAATGAATATTAAATTTATTGCATCATGATCAATTTTCTCAACAATTAAACACAAGTAAAAATTTATATAGATTTAAGAAATTTTAATAATTATGGTTTATGAAGGTGTAAAATTTAAAACAAAAATGATTGGGAAAAAGCCACCAAATGATCCCAGACTTAAAGAATTAAAATATTGGTGTAAAGTTTTTCATGATAAAAGTCTTGCTCCCCCTTATAAGGGAGGCTCTTATGGAAATCTTAGTTTTAGATTAAAAAAAGGACAAGATAAATTTATTATTACTGCTTCATCAAGTGATTTAAATAAATCCAATACCAATGATAAATTTGTGACTATTCAAAAAGTAGACTTAAAAGCAGAGAAAGTATATGCAATAGGTCTTAGAAAACCTTCTTCTGAAACAATGATTCATGCAGCAATATACCATGCAAGACCAGAAGTTAATGCAATTTTTCATGGCCATTGTGATAAAATCTCAAAAAATGCTAAAAAACTTGGTATTCCAATAACTTCTAAAGAAGAACCTTATGGAACTATACAATTAGTAAATAGAGTCTTAGAAATTTTAGATAATAATTATTTCTTAAAAATGAATGACCCCGCCCTAAAGGGCGAGGTATCAATATAAAATGTTAAAAAAACTAACAAACCCAAGGTTGAGAAGATTTAATATAGTGGTTAACAGCTTCAATAGTTGTATTTCCAACGCTTCTAAAAAATTTTCCAGGGCTCCAAAAATGTCCTTTTCTAAAATGGTTTCTAAGCCAAGGGTGTTTTTTGAAAAGTTGAAAGGCACTATATCCTTTAAACAACTGAAGAGCTTTACTAACGCTCATAGTTGGGGGCATTTCAACAAACAAGTGAATATGGTCCCTCCCAACATAAAGCTCATAAATTTTGAACCCTTTTCTATAAGCCACTTGCCTCAAGAAAAACTCACAATCCATTCTAAGCCCATAAAACTTAAAAGGATCTTTAGCATATTTAATTTTCCAGACAAAATGGAAAGCATTTTGTCCAAAGCTATGTTTTCTAGATTTCAGATTCATTTTTCAACTCCTAAGCCAGCTCATGCTAACTTTGTTTTTTATTCAGGAGGCCCAGTATCCGGACCTCCTTATACTAATCATTTAAAGATATTAAATTTTGAGGACGGCGATTCCTCTCCAAACTTAAAAGTCTGGGTATCCTCGCCGTGGATGTAATGAAA
>CAZBAB010000048.1:0-4600 GCA_964489815.1 Candidatus Woesearchaeota archaeon
TTTATTTAAGAGTCTATTAATGTTTGTTTAATGTTAAAATCATTTTTATAAAATCCTGCATCAATTTGCCAATGCACTGAATCAAAATCTTTAATTCCTAACAAATGCTTTACTTGTTCAAAAACATCAGAATTAGCAATAGTCATTCTCGCGACAATCTCATTTTTAAAACCCTTAACTCGAATATTTTTTATGTTCTTTAAAACCAAATCATAATGCCCTTGCCCTTTGTTTTGCTTATCTCTCTCGCGAGTGCCATCAATAGAAACAAGCATTTTAGAAAATTTCATTAAATACTTTTTAGGAAGTAAATTCAATAATTTCCCATTTGTTTGAATACAAAATCTGCAATTTAGATTATCCATAATCTCTTTAATTTTTTCTAATTTCAATAAAGGTTCTCCACCATAGAAAATAAGTGTATCACTTGATTTTATAAAATTCTTTAATTTTTCAATATTAACCTTAGATTCAAAAGGAGCATCTTCATAAGTCCATTTTTTTTCCAAGCCATTATTAAATTCTTTCATTGATTTTCCATAACAATAAGTGCATTGCATATTGCATAATTCAGTTAAAATAATGTGATAGTGCATTAATAAAAAAAATAAATCCTACTTAAAAAATTAATTATTCATTTCTTTATAATCAACAAAAGTTCCATCTGCTCTTGCTGTTGTAAAATAATCTTGTAATTCTCTTATTTCATAATTTCTTTTCTGGGTTTTTATTGTATATTCTTGAGTTTTCCCAAATGAAACAAAAGGAGAGATTGAAAGACTAAATAAGAAAATTTTAATTAAGGTTTTTCCTTTCATAGAAATTAATATAAATGTGGTTTTTTAAGATTTATTGTGTAAGTTTTATAAGGTTATTATTTTTTAAAATAAAGTGATTAAAATGAGAAGAATTTCTAAAAAGAAGAATTCTAAAATGAACCATGAAGAATGGAGAAATTTTGTAAGTAAGATTGTGGTGGGAATTTTTTGGGGTCTTGTTGTTTTGATTCCAATATTAAGGTGTTTGTTGCTGGATAAAAAATACAGATAATTCTTAACGTGAAGTAATAATTCTTTAAGGAAATCAGGAAGTTTTATTTTAATCAAGACAACCCATTAAAATCCATAGAACCAGTATCTCTCATTGAACCTTTATTATTTGGTTTAGAGGCAATAACATCATCAATTCTTAAAATCATAGTTGCAACTTCTGAAGCAGAACTAATTGCCTGTGTTTTAATTTTAAGAGGCTCTATAATATTTGCTTCAAGCATATTATCAATTTTATTTGTGAATAAATTTAATCCAGCATTTCTTTCACCAGCATTGTGTTTTGCTTTTAATTCTGTTAAAATATCAATTGGGTCAAGCCCTGCATTTTCAGCTAAAGTTGAGGGGATAAATTCAAGAGCAGAAGCAAATTCTTCAACAGCTAATTTTTCTCTTCCATATAAAGTGTTCCCAAATTCTTTTAATTTTTTTGAGAGTTCAATTTCAACTGCCCCGCCACCAACAACAACTAATCCAGATTTTAATGCACAAACAACATCTCCAAGCCCGTCTTTTAATGCCCTCTCAATCTCTTCAAGAACATGCAAACTGCCTCCATTAATTAGAATAGTTACAGCTTTTGGATTTTTACATCCAAGAACATGAATCATTTTTTCTTCCCCATGTGAGACTTCTTCAACTAATTTTGAATCCCCCAACTCAGATGGATTAAGTTCATTAAGATTACTTACAATTTTCCCCCCTGTGGTCTTTGCTAATTTTTGCATATCACTACTTGCTACTCTTCTGCATGCCAAAATCCTCTCTTTGCTCAAAAGATATTTTGCAAAATCATCAATCCCTTTTTGACAGAATAAGACATTTGCTCCACTTCTTTTAATTTTTTCAACCATTGATTTAATTTCTTGTTCTTCTTGCATAAGAAAATCATGAAGCTGGTTTGGAGAAGAAACTGAAATTTTTGTATCAATCTCAGGATTTTTTAACTCAAGTGGAAAGTCAATCAAAGCAATTTTTGCTTCTTCAATTTTTTTAGGCATATCTTGGGAGATTCTTTCTTTTTCTAAGATAATTCCAGAGATTAATTTAGTATTTTCTATTCCATTTTCCTGAACTTTTTTAATTTTAATGTCATCTAAGTCTATATTTCCATTTTCCTGAACTTGTTTAACTGCTTTGACAATAATTTCTGCAAAACGTTCTTTTGCTACTTCTGCTCCCTTCCCAGTCATAGCAACCATTGCAATTTGTTTTAAAACTTCATCATCTTCAAATGTTATTCTTAGTGCAAGTTCTTCTAAAATTTCTTGAGCTTTTGAAGCAGCCATTCTATACCCAGAGGTAATTACTGTGGGATGTATTTTTTTATCAAGAAGTTTTTCAGCATTTTCTAAAAGTTTTCCAGCAAGCATTACAGCAGTAGTAGTTCCGTCACCAACCTCACTTTCTTGTGTTTTTGCAATTTCTACCATCATTTTTGCAGCAGGGTGTTCAATTTGCATCTCATCTAAAATAGTCACTCCATCATTAGTAACAATAATATCATTAGTAGGGGAAACAAGCATTTTATCCATTCCTTTTGGGCCAAGTGTGGTTTTTATAATATCTGCTACCATTCTTGCAGCCAAAATATTGTTTCTTTGAGCATCTTTTCCTATTAATCTTTGAATATCTTCTGGAAGCAAGGGTATTGATTTGTCTGTCATGCAAAAATAAACTATTTTACATATTTAAGTATTATTATGATAAACCAAATATTCTTTTAAAAAGGCATTTATTCAATTAAATAAACTTTATATAATCTAATATCTTTTGTTTTTTATGCATATTTTAACAGTAGCAGAATTAATGACACGGGATCCTGTAAAAGTATCTCCAGAAACCAATCTTTTAGATTGTGCTAAAGTAATGATTAAGAAAAGAGTTGGGAGTCTTCTTTTAGTTAAAGAAAAGAAACTTTTTGGATTAATAAGTAGAAGAGATATTTTGTGGGCTCTTGTAAAAAAATCAAAACAAGATTTATCTAATATTAAAGCAATTGATATTTCACCAAGAAAGATAGCTACAGCAAAACCAAGTTTGAGTTTAGAGCAGGTTATTTCAAAAATGAAAAAATTTAAGTTCAAAACATTGCCTGTTATACATAATGGGAAGCTTGTTGGAATAATTACAATGAAAGATATACTTAATTTTCATCCAAAACTTTATCATGAACTTGAAAAGTTTCAGAAAATTAAAGAGGAAACTGAAAAATTAAAAAGAATAAAAGAAATAAAAAAGAAGGTGTATGAAGGATTTTGTGAGCAGTGCGGAAAAAGAGACCTCTTAGTAAAAGTTGATGGGATGCTTCTTTGTGCAGCATGTAGAAATGCAAGATAATTCCGAAGACTTTTTAAACAAAAATCCTTTATTATAAAGAGATGGCAACTAAAGATAAAATCTTTTCAAGTAAAGTAAAATATAATGGTTTTTTTAATTTTTCAGATTTCTATAGATTTTGTTATGAATGGTTAAGTGAAGAAGAAGGATTTAACATTTCAGAAGATAAATATGTGGAAAAATTAAAAGGAGATTCAAAAGATATTGAAGTTGAATGGACTGGCTCTAAAGAGATTAATGATTATTTTAAATTTGAAATTAAAGTTAAAATGAGGATTTTAGCTTTAAAAAAAGTAGAACTTATTCAAGAAGGAATAAAAGTGCAAACTAATGAGGGGGGTGTAGAGGTTTCTATTTCAGGAACTCTTGTTAAAGATTATCAAGGAAAATTTGAGACAACTGCATTTAATAAATTTTTAAGAGGGATTTATGAGCGTTGGATTATTGCAAACGGGATAACTGCTATGGAGGACAAGCTTTCTTCTATTTGTGATGAATTTTTAACACAAGCAAAAGCTTACCTTGATTTAGAAGGAAAAAGATAAACTTTATTAAATAAATCTTTAAATACCTATGCACTTTTTTAATTCAATGATAAAAAAGATATTTATTTTATTGATTGTAGTTCTTTTTTTGCATTCTTTATCAGCAGATATTGAAGTAAAATATCTTCCATCACAAGCAGTTTATGTTTATGAATTAGAAAAACCTGCTGTTTTTCAGTTGGATATTTCAAGTGATCAGGAATCTGGTTATTATAATATTTATAATTTAGTTGGTTTTACCATCAAGCCAGCAAAAATAGAAATTAAGAAAGGAGAAACCAAACAAGTGCAACTAGAAATTAGTCCCCCGCGCAGTTTTAATTATCAAGGTTCCTATATTCTTCCTTATTTTTTAATGAGAAAAGAGTTTAAATCAAAACAGGAATTATTATTAAAATTTATTCATTTAAAAGATGCTTTTGAAGTAGGAGCAAATAGCATAAGCCCAGAATCAAATTCAGTTGAACTATTTATTAGGAATAAAGAGGATTATGATTTCGGAAAAGTTAATTTTGTTTTTTCTTCTGTTTTTTTTAATGAAAGCAAAACTTTTAATATAGGTCCAAGAGAAAAGAAAGAATTTAGTATAGCTTTAAATAAAAGTGATTTCAATAAGTTAGTTGCAGGATTTTATACAATAAAAACCTCTATTTCAGTTAATAATAC
>CAZBAB010000049.1:0-4563 GCA_964489815.1 Candidatus Woesearchaeota archaeon
CCTCGATTGCTTCCCGATACTCTCCTTTTTCCAAAGCTTTTTCACTTATTATTTTTAATGCTTTTTCATCTTTAGCCTTTTTAGCGATCTTATATGCTGCCTTTGGATCTTCCTCAACCAATTTACTTATAATCCCTTTTGTTAATTCTTTATCTCCAGCATCCCAAGCAGCCCTATATGCTGCCTTTGGATCTTCCTCAACCAATTTACTTATAACCTCTTTTCTTTTGTATTTACTTCCAGAATCAATAGATGCTTTGTATGCTGTTTCAAGATCCCCTTCTTCTAATGCTTTATTTGCAATTTCTTTTAATGCAAGTTTATCATTTAATTCCCTGGCTTGTTCATATCTTTCAGATGCAGATAATTCTTTTTTACTCATAATTTTATTTATTAGGGAAGGTTTATAAATTTTTCTATAATAAGCTTTAAATAAGATAATTCTCTTTTAATAGAGTTTAAAAGAGGTTCCATGGGAAGAGCAATAACTAAAAAAGTTAATGTAAGAAAAGTCCATAAGAAAATAAAAGATTCCTTTAAAGTATTTTTAAAATTTGAACCTTTTATAAAATTAATATACCTTTATGGTTCTTCTACAAAAAGTATTAAACCCAAACAAGATATTGATATTTTAATAATAATTGATGACACTTTAGAAGTCTCTGATTTAACTGTTGAAAGGATTAGACAGGAAGTAACTAAAATCACTTATATGTTAAAAAAAGAAAAATTACTCTTGCATGTACAACCTTTGAAATCCTTAAGTTTTTGGTGGAAACTACTTATTGAAGGAGAGCCTTGGATAATAACCTCTATACAAAATAATATTGTGATTTATGATAAAGATAATTTAATGCCTGAGATAAAGAAATTTGTTAATAAAAAATTGATTTATAGTAAGTCAGAACTTGCAGAAAAACTTTTAGAAAAAGCAGAAAAAACTCTTATTTTAAACAGGGACCTTTTATTAGAGACTGCACTTGATTTATCTGATGCAGCCACAGAAGCAGCACAACTTCTTTTATTATTTGATAATAAATGGGTTTTTAATAAAACTAAAATATTGAAGTTATTAAAGAAAAAATACAAAGAGAGCTTGGATTTAGATGCTTATGAGGAGATAATAGATATAGAAGAAAAAATAAAAAAAGGCGTTTTAACAGAATTTACAGGAAAGAACCTACACTATTATATTATTAAAATAAAATATTTTATATCTCAAATAGAAAATCAAGTTTTAAAACTTTCAGAGGGTTTAAATGAAAAACAAATTAAAAAATCTTAAAGATAAATTAGTAAAGGATATTAAGGAAGTTAAGTCTATTTGGGAGTTTAATGGAAAATTTTTTATATTAACTTCAGAATTAGATAACACACAAAAAAGAATTTTCATAAAAAAAATAAATGAATTTTCTCAAAAAAATAATATTAAATTACATTCAATGCAAATCCCTGAATTGTTTAAGGAGGTAATGGAATATAATAAGGATATCTTAATTAATATTAAAGATAGTAATTTAATTTATGATGGGCTTGGTCTTATTAAAACAATAAAAATTAATATAGAAAAAGGAAACCTTTTTGGAACAAAAGAATTTTTCTTTAGGAGATTTGTAAATATTAATAAAAAGTTTAAACAAATAAGTTCAAGAAAATTAGATATTTTTACTAATATTTATACTGCGGTTATAGAAGCTTCACAAGCAATTCTTTTTCTCTCACAATATAATTATACAACGCATAAAAAAGTTGTAGATAAATTAAAAAATTTAAATAAAAAAGGAGTTATAAATAAAGAAGATGTAAAATTTGTTCAAGAAGTAATAAAAACCTATAAAGATTATGAGCATGAAAAAATTTCTATGCCAGATTCAGAAAGACTTGATTATTTTACAAGAAAATCAGAAGATTTTATTAGAAGGGCAAAAAATATGATTTATAAATAAAAAACAAATTTCCATCCAAAAAAACAATTTAAAAACTCCTTATCTTTTACTAAATCATGAGATGCGGAGTTCTATTTTCAGGAGGAAAAGATTCAGTTTATGCAGGTTTTCTTGCAAAAAAACAAGGTTATGAATTAAGCTGTTTAATTTCTGTTTTCTCAGAAAACAAAGATTCCTACATGTTTCACACACCCTCAATTGAGAAAGTAAAATCCCAAGCAAAAGTAATGGAAATTCCTTTATTAATAAAGAAAACAAAAGGGAAAAAAGAAGAGGAATTAATTGATTTAGAAAATGTAATTAAACAAGCAAAAACAAAATACAAAATTGAAGCTATTATCACAGGAGCAATTAAATCTGTTTATCAAGCATCCAGAATTCAAAAAATCTGCAATAAATTAGATTTAGAATGTTTTAATCCTCTCTGGCAAAAAAATGAAGAAGAATATTTAAAAGAATTAATTAAAAATAATTTTAAGATTATAATCACAGGTGTTGCTGCTTATCCTCTTGATAAATCTTGGCTCGGGAAAGAAATTAATAAAAAATATCTTAAAGATGTAAAGTCCCTCTATAAAAAATATAAGATTCATATGGCAGGAGAAGGAGGGGAATTTGAAACATTTGTATTAGATTGTCCTTTATTCAAGAGACCGCTTAAATTAAAGAATAAAAAAATTTCAGGGCAGGATTATTCTTGGCAAATGGAGATTGATGTAGAATGATGTTAGTTATAAATTTTTCAAAAGAAAACTTACTTTGTTTTGAATTTATAAAACCAATTGAAAAAATATTAAAACAGGAAAAATCCTCTTTAAAACAATTCACTATACCAAACTAAAAAGCATTAATCTAAAAAAGTTTAAGAAAATAATTATTTGCAGAACTTCATTAAAAGATGAGGAATATTTAAAGAAAATAAAAGATTTTGAAAAACTTAAACAATTTAACAAACCGATTTTGGGAATTTGTGCAGGAATGCAAATTATTGGATTGCTTTATGGTTCAAGATTAAAGAAAAATACAGAAATTGGGCAAATTAGAATCAAATTTCAAAAAGAATTTTTAGGATTAATTAGAGAAATTATGTTTATTCCCTTCATAATAATTCAATAACTCTTCCTGCAAATTTTGAGCTTATTGTGTATTATTTCATTCAGAAGTTTTGAATAAGCATTTAATTAAAAAATTTATTTTTTTGTAAGCACAATATTTCTTTTTCTTCTTTTTTCAAGAATAAGTGTTTTCTCGCGTCCAGTTTTCATATCTTTTATCTTAAATTTTTTCCTGCGAACTTCCTGAGCACCAACAAAAATCACTTTTGCTATCTCATAAGAATTAGCATATTCCATTGCTTTTGATGGTTTTCCAAAATACAAGCTGACATATTCTCCTTTTTTTCTAAGTTTTTGAGCAAGTTCAATTGCTTTTTTATCTTCATTTAAAGATACTATAAGAATTTTGTTTGGCTTAACTGCAATATTAGTTACTGCCTGTAATCTCTCTAAACCCAAGGAGATTCCTGTAGCCTGATTTGCTCCTACCATGTAACTTCCTCCAGCGCAAATTGTTTCTTTGATTGTGGATTTAATCTCAAAAATATTTCCATTATAATAAGAAAGCCCTCTTGCTAAAAAGGGACAGAATTTAACCTCAACCCCATAATATTTACAATACTTTTTTAATTCAGCAATTTCAGAATAAGCTTGATATTTTGTAAAAGCTGTTTCTTTTTGTAAAACAACATCTAAAACTTTTTCTGCACCAAGTTCCTTAAGATTCTTCTTAACATCTTTTAATGGAAGTTTGTCTATTTTATCAAGAACTCTTATAACCTCTTCTTTATTTTCAATTCTTAAATCACTTAAAATTTCATTTAATAATTTTCTATTGTTTACATATATTACACACTTAATTTTTAATGCATCTAAAATTTCTTTTGTAATTGCTAGAATTTCTGCTTCGTCCTTGATAGTTGAGCCAACAATATCAACATCACACTGAGTAAATTGTCTTAATCTATTCCCAGAAACAGGTTCGTCACGAAAAACAGGTCCAATTTGAAATCGTCTAAAAGGTAATTTCTTGTTTTTTGCAATTCTTTTTAATTGAAAAGTAAATTCATAACGAAGAGCAAGATTTCTCTTTCCTTTGTCTTGCAATCTGAAGATATCAGAGATAGCCTCGTCATTTACATTTTCACCCTTAACAAACTCTTCGTATTCAATAATAGGTGTTTCAACATAATCAAAATTATATTTTGCAAAAGTCCTTTGTATAATCTCTGTTATAAAAACCCGTTTATCCATCTCTTTTCCAATAAAATCTTTAAATCCTTTAACTAAATCTGTTTTCATTTTAATTTTTTAAAGGGCGGAAGGAGGGAGTTGAACCCTCTCTATACGGAATTCGCAAGCCTGCTCGCGTTATTGATAAGACAAATAGTCCTTTGCAAACTGGCTTTCCACAACCGTATGTACTAACCGTTATACGACAACCGCCATTACAATTTAATTTAGAAGCAAAGCTATTAAAATCTTTCCAGATGCCGGCATCTCCAGATTTTAATTGTCATATTAATTCAAGCAAATTTGTATTTAAAAAAGTTACCATTAAC
>CAZBAB010000050.1:0-1139 GCA_964489815.1 Candidatus Woesearchaeota archaeon
TGAACTTCAAAAAAAACATCTCAATAAAGTTTATAGTTTAGTCATGAACTATGATTTTAGAAATAAAGAAGATGAATAAAGAAAAATTAATGAAAGAATTAAAAATTTTTGGATTCGAGTCAAATTTAGAACCAAATCCCACACAAAGAGCATACCACAATACTAAAACAGGAAAAATAGTAATTTATACTCAGTTTCCTGGAGTTTCTACTTATCTTGGGGAATCTTTAGAAAAATTAAATACCCCTCAAGGAAAAATGCTTTTATGTGAAATAGTTTGTGAAGCAATGTTTAGAAGAATAGCAAAAGAACAATTAAGTAAGGGGAAAGCACTATTTTTTGGAGAGTCTGATGTTGACGGTTATCTTAATTTAATTGATGAACTTCAAAAAAAACATCTTAACAAAATTTATAACTTGATTATGAACTGTGATTTTGGAAATAAAGAAAGTGACAAAAAATAATCTAATTGCAAAGGGTCTTGTTTTATTTGTAGAAGTAATTATAGCAGAAGTATTTATTCCAGCTATAACAGAAATAGTTAGAAGTTCTATTTGGGAAATGAAAGCGGTTTGGTTTATCTTATATCCCCTCTTTGTAATCATAGATTTAATCTTGTATGCAAAATATGGGGAAGAAATAATCTTTTGGATTTTTGGAGCAGTTAAGAATTTCTTTTTTTAAGTTAATTTTTGAGGCACTTCAAAAGATTTATAATAATAGCAGAATTATTTAATAAAAAGCGATGAGATTTAATATTCTTTTTGGAGGTAAAGCAGGACAAGGGCCAAATTTATTGACCCGTTTGTTGGGAAAAGTACTTGTTGAACAAGGCTATTATGTTTTTTATTCAAGAGATTATCAATCCCTAATTCGCGGAGGGCATAATTTCAATGTTTTAACTTTTTCAGATTCTCCTGTTTATAGCAATGAATCCAAAGTTGACTTAATTGTTGCTCTTGATGAGAATACCATAAAACTTCATGCAAAAGAATTAAAGAAAAAGGGTATAATCTTATCTGGGCATACAAAAAACATGTATTATGCTGGGCAATTATTTAAGCTCCTTGGAATAAAATTCAATATTTTAGAGAAAGAATTGAAATTATTAAAAAAGAAATTTGATGAGAATATAAAAG
>CAZBAB010000050.1:1149-4381 GCA_964489815.1 Candidatus Woesearchaeota archaeon
AGAAGAATTGCTTAATGATACGGGCGATAGAGTCAATAAGTGGCTTGAGGTAGCAGAAAAAACTTTTGCATTTGCTGAAAAAGCTAAAGAGAGGTTTAAAAATGGCACTTTAGAAGAAAAAAGAGAGATATTAAAAATTAAAGAGACTAAGAAAAAAGGCAGTTTTTTAGATGGAAATGATGGAATTTGTAATGGAGCAATTAAATCTGGACTTGATGTTTATCTTGCATATCCAATGACTCCTGCTACTTCTGTTTTAAGTAAATTAGCTTCAAAGCAAAATAAGGATAATTTCTTTGTTTTTGAAATGGAAAATGAATTAGCAATTGTTAATGCAGGGATAGGTAGTGCAATTACTGGTGCTAAAACAATGGTTGGGACTTCTGGAGGGGGATTTGATTTAATGACAGAAGGCTTGAGTTTAACTGGAATCGCAGAGGTTCCTTTAGTTTTCTTTTTATCACAAAGACCTGGACCTGGAACAGGTGTTGCAACTTATAATGCTCAAGGAGACTTGAATATAGCCAGACATTCTGGGCATGGTGAATTTCAAAGAGTTGTTTTGGCTCCAGGAGACCCCACAGAAGCAGAAGAATTAACATCACAAGCTTTTTACTTTTCACAAAAATACAAAATTCCTTCTATTATTATTAGTGATAAACATCTTGGAGAAAGCGGATATACAATAACAAAAAAAGCCAAAATTGCAAAATATCCAAAAACAACAATTCTTAGTAGATTTAATAGCTATGAAAAAGATAAAACAGGAGCTGCAACAGAAAATCCAGAAATAATTAAAAAAAATATTGAAAAAAGAAAAAACAAGCTTAAACAAATTGAGCAAGATGCTAAAAAATTTTCTATGTATGAAATTTATGGAAATAAAAAAAGCAAAAATGTGGTTGTAGCTTGGGGTTCTACAAAGGGTGCAATTATTGATGCAATTAAGGATTTAGATTGCAAATTTATTCAAATCAAATATATTGAACCTTTTGCTAAAAAAATTGAAAAGGAATTAAAAGGAAAAAATATTATAATTGTTGAAAATAATTCAACAGGCCTGCTTCAAAGTTTGATTGGAGAAAAAACTGGAATTTTTATTGATAAAAAAATTTTAAGATATGATGGTCGTGTATTTTTGAGTGATGAATTAAAAAAGGAGCTTGAAAAAAACTTAAAATGAAATCAAATATATTTTTAGGAAGAGGAACATGGTGTCCGGGATGCTTTAATTTTCAAATTTTAACTGGGTTTAGAAATTTTTTAGAAAAAAAGATTTCACAGGGAGCTAAGAAAGATAATTTTGCAATGGTTACTGGAATAGGATGTCATGCAAAAATTTTTGATTATATTAATTTAAATGGAATTAATAGTCTACATGGAAGAGTGCTTCCAACTTGTTTAGGAATGAAAATCGGAAATCCAAATTTGAAGATTTTTGGGTTTTCTGGAGATGGAGATGCATACGCTGAAGGAATTTCACATTTAATTCATGCTGCAAGGTATAATGCAGACATAAACTATATTGTTCATAACAATCAAGTTTTTGCTTTAACAACAGGACAACCAACCCCCACAACTGAAAAAGGTTTTATGGATAAAACAAATCCAAATGGAGTTAAAATTCAACCACTTAATCCAATAAAATTAATGTTGTCTGCTGGTGCAAGTTTTGTTGCCAGAGTTTTCGCAGATGCAAAACAAGTTGAATGGGTCTTAAATGAAGCTTCAAAACACAAGGGATTTTCTTTTATTGAAATCTTGCAACCTTGCATTGCCTTTCATCCAGATATAAATTATAAAAACAAAATATATTCTCTTCAAGAAAAAGGACATGATAAAACCAATCTCAAAGAAGCAATGAAAAAAGCAGAAGAATTTGATTACAATGTCGCTAAAAAAATTCCTACTGGCATATTTTATCAAAAAGAAAAAGCCACTTTTGTTGAGCAATTTCCAAAATTAATTGAATTAAAAAAGAAAAACAAAGCTTGGAGGGATATTAAAAGATAATTTTATATATTCTTTTTTTATATTAGGATTATTCAGTTTCGTTGTCTTCATCGAAACTATCTTCATCAAAAAGAGAATCCAATAATTTGGAATTCATTGATTGTATCTCCTCTATTCTTTCATCCATAAAAAAAGAAGGGGATTAAAATATATAAATATTTCCAAAAAGCCAATGAATAAAAAAGAAAAAAATAAGATTAATTTTAAAAATAATATCAAAGGATATTTACAAATTCTAAGAAAATATAAGCTTCTCTTTTTTGCATCTGTATTAGTAGCATTATTTCTTGAAGTCCTTAATTTTATTCCAAAATTTTTATTTAAAAAAATAATTGATGATGGAGGGGATTTTTTTGCAGGGAGTATAACAAAAACAAATTTTATACATACATTAATTATTATTGCATTAATCTATTTGGGAATCATAATTCTTAAGCCCCTTTTATCTTGGTTAAGCACTCATTTTTCAATAAAATTAGATAATTCTATGATATTGGATATAAAACAAAAATATTTTAATCATATATTAGATCTCTCCCATAAATTCCACACAACTCACAAATCTGGTACCTTAATCTCAAGATTGATTAGAGGTGTTGGGGGAATAGAAATGATAAATAATATTATAATCTTTCAATTTCTGGTTTTGTTTTTGGATTTAGCAATTGCTGGTTTTTCAATAGCTTATTTTAATCGTATATCTGCAATTATAATTTTATGCGTTTCAATTGCTTTTATAACATATGGCTATTTTATTCAGCAAAAACAGCAAAAATATAAAATATTATTTAATCGAGAACAAGACATAGAAAAAGGAATGATTAGTGATTGTTTTACAAATATTAGTTCAATAAAATATTTTGGAAAAGAAAATCTGATTAAAAGTAGATTTTTAAGAAAAATTAGAAAAACAAAACAAGCTTCTGAGAAATATCTTGGCTTATATAGATGGTTTGATTTTGGGCATCAATTAATCCTTGTTATAGGAACATTTTTCTTAATTTATTTTCCATTAAAGCAATTTCTAGCAGGAGAGATAAGCCTAGGAACAATTGTATTTATTTATACTACTTATGGCACTGTTGTTGGTCCTTTATTTGGATTTGTTTGGGGAATGAGAAATTTTTACAGAGCAATGGCGGATGTGCAAGACTTATTTGAATATGGAAAAATAAAAAATGAGATTAAAGACAAACCAAATGCAAAAAAACTTGTAATA
>CAZBAB010000051.1:0-4285 GCA_964489815.1 Candidatus Woesearchaeota archaeon
ATTTTTCTGCTAATTTAATTGTCTTCAGGGCATCTGCTATTGCTGCAATTTCAGGATTTGTAACTAAAATTAATTCATCAGCTAACTCAAGAGTTGCTTTTGCTTCTGCACCAAGACCTGCAGCACTATCAACAATAATATAATCTGCAAGCTCTTTAAAATCTTCTTTAAAATCTTTTAATTTTTGAGGTTTAACTTTTCCTAATTCTTTAACTGATAAAGAAGAGGGAATAATTTTCATCCCAGATTCATGCTCATAAACTGCTTCAGTAATATCTGCTTTATTAGATAAAACATGATTTAGATTAATTGGAACTTCTGGAGAATTTAATAGAATTCCTACATTAGGAGTTGATAAGTTCCCATCTATAAGCAAGACTTCTCCTCCAAAAAAATTTATTGCAGCACTTAGATTAATTGAGGTGGTAGTTTTTCCTACACCTCCTTTTCCTGAACTTATAACAATTATTTTTTTCATTTCAAACAATAGATTAAACAAAACCTATGATAGAAGGAATTGTTTTGTAGTGTTTATAAATTTTTCGAGCTTTTCTGCATAAATTTTTAACTGTTCTAAATTAACATTTATTTCTTTGCCTTTATAAAATAATCTTAAATTAACATTTTTTCTAAACTCTCCAATTCTTTCTTTTCTTAATTCAGGAACTTTCTTAAACATATCATAAAGTTCAAGCACTTCCAAGAAATTTTTATCTTTTCTAAAGAGTTTTTTTAAAGTTTCAATTTTCTCAACTGGACTTGAGGGAATTTTTGAAATCTTTTTTTTCTTTTTTGCTTTATTCAAAAGCGAGTTTATACTTATTCTAATCATCTCTGACCAGCGAATTAAAAGATTCATAATTACGTCGCATGTTTTAGTATATTTTAAACTTACATATAAAAGATGGTCTGCACTAATTTTTTCTTGAATAATCTCTTCCATTTTATTTTAGAAGTATTAATAATATAGAAAAAAGGGTTTTTATATTTATCTCATTAAGAATTAAATTAATTCTAATTTTTCTTTTGTTTTTTTCATAATGTTTTTTGCTGTAAGTAAAAAATTTTTTATATCTTCTATATCTATTTGGGTTACATTCATTTCAGTAGAGAAAATTATCATTTTTTTATCTTTTAAAAACTCCATAGGGCTTTTTTCTTGAGCTTTTGAAATTTCTGACAATTCAATTATTTTTTTTATTTCTTCTTTTGTTATTCCATACTTTTGGGAGCAATTTTTTACAAAAGTTTTAAAATTTTTTTTGGGATTTTTATATATCTTAATATTTTTTGAAATAAACTCATATTGGAGGATTGCACTAATAATACTTTTAAGAGCAGAGTCAAGTTCATGAATTGCTTTAATAAGAATTCTTTTATCTCTTAGAAGAGGAAACGAGGAGTAAAGGAGATGATCTGCTGTTTTTAGATTAGCTTCTGAAGCTTGAATTCTTTTTGAAATTTCTGGCATTTTAGAACTAAAATATAAAGAAGTTTTTATTAATAAGTATGTTGGTGATAAAGTTATGCTTTTAATTTAAGAATTGCTTCTGCTAAATCCCCTTTGGTTTCTTCAAGAATTTCTTTTGCTTTCTCTTTTGTGCATCCTGTTTGCTGTATGATTGTGTTTATATCCTCTTCTGAAATTTCTGGTTTTGCTGATTCATGAATTGCTTCTCCACTTATTTGATAGGTCTCCTGCCCCTGAATTTCAATTTTTACAATATTAGGATTTTTAAAGATTAGTTTTGTTCCATCTTTTTTTTCAATAATCACTTTTTCAGCATCAATTTCTTCTTGTTTCATGCCTATTTGTTTCATAATCCCTTGCAATTTTTTCGCACTAAATCCTGGAAGCATCATAAAAAGACTCCTAAAAATATTCTAAAAAGTATTATGAGAACTACAAAGATAATAACATGAATTGGCTTTAAATTAAAAGAACTTTCATACTCTTCTGAAAATCGTGTAAGTCCCCCAAAACCTGCAGGAAGATTTACTGAATTATTGCTTGCCATGATTTATTATGTATAAAAGACTTTTTAAAATTTGTTGTATAAACAATTTTAAAAACTTTGGTTTGGTTTAATTTCTATGGTAAAAATTGATTTGCATAAGATTGAGGAAAAATGGAGAGATTTTTGGGAAAAAAATAAGATTTATGCTTCACGGAATTTAGAGGCTAAAAATATTTATTCAATAGATGTGCCTCCCCCAAATATTTCTGGGAAGATGCATCTTGGGCATGCTTTTATGTATTCACAAATGGATTTTATTGCAAGATTTATGCGAATGAAAAATAAAAATATTTTTTATCCTTTTGGAACAGATGATAATGGCCTTCCAACTGAGCGTCTTGTTGAGAAAACAAAAAAAATAAAAAGTATTGATATGCCTCGTTCAAAATTTATTCAAATCTGCCTCGATTTTTTAAAAGAGTATACCCCTGAAGCAATAAAAGATTGGAAAGATTTAGGGATATCTTGTGATTATGATATTAGCTATTCTACAATTGATTCTCAGGTGCAAAAAATAAGCCAAAAATCTTTTTTAAATCTTTATAAAAAAGGACATATATATAAAGCGAACTTCCCTACAATCTGGTGTCCAAATTGTCAAACTTCAATTGCACAAGCAGAATTAGAGGATAAAAAATTAATCTCTCAATTTGCAACTTTAAAATTTAAATGTGAAGGAAAAGAATTACTTATTGCAACTACACGGCCTGAGCTTCTTGGAGCTTGTGTTGCTGTTTTTGTTAATCCAAAAGATGAGCGATATAAGAATTTGGTTGGGAAAAAAGCAATAGTTCCTCTTTTTAATTATGAAGTTCCAATATTAGAAGATGAATCAGCTCAGATAGATAAGGGAACTGGGGTTTTAATGGTGTGTTCTTATGGAGATAGATTTGATTTAGATGCAATTAAAAGACATAAACTCAAACCAAAAGTTATTATTGAAAAAAACGGAACTTTAAATATTGGGAAATACAAAGGTATGAAAATAAAGAAAGCAAGACAAGAAATATTAAAGGATTTAAAGAAAGCAGGTTTAATTGCTAAGATAAAACAAATACAGCATATTGTTAATGTGCATGATAAGTGCGGACATGAGGTTGAAATTGTGAATGCTCCTCAATGGTTTATTAGGATTATTGATAAAAAGGATGAGTTAATTGCTCAAGGTGATAAAATTAGGTGGTTTCCTGAATTTATGAAAAAAAGATATAATAATTGGATTAAAGGATTAGAATGGGATTGGTCTATCTCGAGAAATCGGCATTTTGGTGTTCCAATTCCTGCTTGGGAATGTGAAAAATGTGGGGAATTGATTTTTCCTAATGAAAAGGATTTGCCTGTTGACCCTTTGCAAATTAAAAAAAAGTGCCCTAAATGTGGGGGGAATGCTATTCCTGAGAAAATGGTTTTAGATACATGGGCAACGAGTTCTTTAACTCCGCAAATTGCTTCTGATTTAGTAAATAATAAAGTTAAGATTCCTTTTAGTTTGAGACCTCAAGGGCACGATATTATTAGAACATGGGCATTTTATACAATTGTTAAAGCTTATTTAGAAGAGAGTAAAATTCCTTGGAAAGATATAGTTATTTCTGGAAATGTTTCATTAGGAGGGGAGAAGATGAGCAAATCAAAAGGAAATGTTGTTGACCCTAAGCAAGTTCTTGAAAAGTATTGTGCAGATGCTTTGCGTTATTGGGCTGCTGGTTCAAAATTAGGACAGGATTTAGATTATCAAGAAAAAGATTTAATTACAGGGAAAAAATTAGTTAATAAAATATTAAATGCTTCAAGATTTGTTTTTATGAATCTTGGAGATTATAAAGGCAAGAAACCAAAAAAATTAGAGAAACTTGATAAATTATTTTTGAGTAAATTAAATATTTTAATTCAAAAAACAACAAAAAGTTTTGAGAATTATGAGTATTCAAAAGCAAAGCAAGAAATTGATGAATTTTTTTGGAATGTATTTTGCAATAATTATCTGGAGATTGTTAAGAAAAGAGTTTATCAAGGGAAAGTTAATGAAAAATTATCTGCACAATATACTTTGTATAATGGGCTTTTTGTTTTATTAAAGTTCTTTGCTCCTTTTATTCCTTTTATTACAGAAGAGGTTTATCAAAAATATTATTTTAAATATGAAAAGATAAAATCAATTCACTTATGCTCATGGCCAGAGATAAACAAGGAATTCGAAAAACAAAAAAAGGAAATTAAAAAGTTTGATAACTTGCTTAAACTTATTGAGAAGATTAGAAAACAGA
>CAZBAB010000052.1:0-4260 GCA_964489815.1 Candidatus Woesearchaeota archaeon
AATTGTTTTGCGAGACTGATTCACCTTATTTGCATCCTGACAAAAAATTCCCAAATGAGCCTGCAAATGTTATTGAAAGTTATAAGAAAATTGCAGAAATAAAAAATCTTGAATTAAAAAAAGTTCAAAAAGAAATCTGGCAGAATTGGAAAGAAATTAGAAACAACAAACTTTAAAAACCCTTTTTAATATTTATCATGGTTAGAAGTGGGTTGACTATTTCTAAACAGAGAGATGAAAGGGAGGACAAGAAGATGAAGCTATATGTAGGAAATTTACCCTTTAAGATGGACCTTGAAACCTTAAAGAAACATTTTTCTGAATTCGGTGAAATTGAAGATGCGACAATTATTGTCAATAAATTCACTGGACGTTCAAAAGGTTTTGGATTTGTTAGTTTTAAGGATGAGGAAAGTGCAAAAAAAGCAATGCAGGAAATGAATGGGAAGGAAGTTGAAGGAAGAAAGTTAATTGTTAATGAAGCTCGTCCTATGAAAGAAAACAAACCAGAAAACAAGGGAACAGAAGGAATAGAAGACAAAGAAGAGAAACAATAAATAATGTGTGCTTTTAATAATTTTTTTTATTTTTAAATAATTCTTTTTGATTTAAATACATTAGAATAACAGCCCCAATAATAAAAAACCAATCAACTAAAAAAGTCAGTACTAAAAAAACCAAGGCTAGCAAAGAATTAAAAACAACTTTTTTGTTAATTTTTCTGCTTTTCATAGAATTAAGGAAAAAACAATGTTTATATAGCTTTTTAAATAATTTCTAATTTAATCTTAATAAAAACTTTGATTTCTAGTAAAATTTAAATATCAACTTTTATTTGAAGATTTATGAAAAAGACAATTGCAGTATTCTTGTTTGCTATTTTATTAATTAGTGGAGTAATTGCTTCTAATTTTAGTAATAAAACAAATCAACCACCAATGCAAAGCAATGAAACAAGACCAACACTTTATGATAAGAATAAAAGCCCAATTGATGAAGACGCAAACTCTGTTGTTGATAATGCAACAAACCAAAATCCAAGAAGAAACAATGAAGAAAAGCCTTCATTATATAGAGAAAGAAAAATCTATAACAAAACATACACCAAAATCAAAGTAGAGCAATTTAGACAAAAAATTATGAATAGAATTCATAAAATGTATGGTGAAAATGGGAGTGAAATCCGTATAAGGATGATAAACAAAACAATAATAATACAAACTAAAAACATCTCTGCAAAAAGTAAATTAAATTTTAGTGAAGAAAAACAGGGAAATCAAACCAGATTAAAAGCTTATCTCAGTAATGGAAAAAATGCATTAATTAAGGTTATGCCTGACAGAGCTTCAAAAACTGCACTTGCAAGATTAAGATTAAAAGTTTGTAATGAATCAAATAATTGCACAATTGAATTAAAAGAAGTGGGTAAGGGCAATAAAACCCGTGCAGCTTATGAAATTAGGGTTGAAAAAAGAGCAAAAATTCTTGGTATATTTAAAAGAAAAATGAAGATTAGAACACAAGTTGATGCAGAAAACGGAGAGATAGTTCAGATTAAACGTCCTTGGTGGAATTTTTTAGCAAAAGAAATTGATGAGGAAGCAAATTAACAATTAAGGAAGCAAAAAAATAGCTGAGAAAAGTGTTCATCTAAAAGAAGGAAACTTAATAGGAACATATATTTATAATAACAATTCAAAAACATGGCAGTTTGATATGGACATGCAAAAAGAAGGTTGTTTTCCAGCTTGTGTAGTAAATGGAAGAATACTAACAGCAGAAATTACTTAGAGGTGTACTGGAGCTAATTCTGAAGAAGAGTTAAATCAAACACCAGAACGAACAATAAGGCATAATAAGTGTAGTCTTCAAAATAAACTTGCTATGTTGTTATTAATTCATTATAAAGTTTTTAAAAGATACCAAAACCTTTATTAGAATTAAACTCTAAAAGAAAATATGCCAAAAAAAGAAATTTATTTTGATAATGCAGCAACTACAAAAGTGGATTTAAAAGTAGTTGAAAAAATGATTCCATATTTTAGTGAAGAGTATGGAAATGCTTCTTCTGTTCATGAAAAGGGATTTAAAGCAAAACAAGCAATTGAAAATGCAAGAAAGATTATTGCCAATAAAATTAATGCAAAAACATCTGAGATTATTTTTACTTCTGGTGGAACTGAGAGCAATAATTTTGCTTTAAAGGGCTTATTTTTTAAAAATTACCCTCAAAAGAACCACATTATTACAACTAAAATTGAACATGATTGTATTTTAAAAACATGCAAATGGCTTGAAAAACAAGGAGCACAAGTAACTTATTTGGATGTTGATTCTGAGGGCTTTATAAATTTAGCACAATTAAAAAAATCAATTACAAACAAAACAATTGTTGTTTCTATAATTCATGCTAATAATGAAATAGGCACAATCCAGAACTTAGAAGAAATTGGGAAAATTTGCAAGGAGAAAAACGTATTGTTTCACACTGATGCTTGCCAGAGTTTTACAAAAGTCAAATTAGATGTTAAAAAACAAAATTTAGATTTAGTTACTCTAAATGCTCACAAGATTCATGGACCAAAGGGGTTGGAGCTCTGTATATTAAAGAGGGTGTGGGAATTACTCCGCTTTTTCATGGTGGAGGACATGAAAGAGGTTTCAGAAGTGGAACAGAAAATGTTCCTGGAATTGTTGGGTTTGGTGAGGCTGTTAAAATTGCTAATTCTAAAGATGTTCAAAAAATGGAAAAATTAAGGGATTATTTAATTGAAGAGATTTTGAAGATTCCAAATGTTAAATTAAATGGTCCAAGAGAAAATAGATTATGCAATAATGTAAATGTTTCATTTAATGATATTGAGGGCGAGGCTATTGGAGGTTATTTAGAAAATTCTGGCATCTACACCTCAACTGGTTCTGCTTGTATGTCAAATACATTGAAATCCAGCCATGTTTTAAAAGCAATTGGTTTAAAACCCTTGCAGGCAAATTCTTCATTAAGAATTAGTATTAGTAAGTATACAACTCAAGAAGAAGTGGATTATTTTTTAAAAGAAATTAAAAAAATTGTGAAAAAACTTAGAGCAATTAGTCCTTTTGTGAAATGAGATGATACCTCAAATTGAGTTTAGATATTCCCGGGTTTATGATGAAAAATATAGATTATCTAAATCCATACAAAAATATCTAAAAGAAAAAAATAAAGAATATCCTTCTAGAAAAGAAATAGAAGACTATATAAGAAAAGTAAAAAAGCTGTGGAAAAAAGAAGAAAAGAAAATAATTAAGGGAATTTCAAACATTAGTGGATTAAAATGGAAGGAAAAAAGGATTATTTGCTATGTTATTGGATGTGGCAGGGCTTTTTCTGATCCCCTAACCATTGGGATTTGCAGTAAAAATATAAGAAGATTTATAAGAACATTAACTCATGAATTAATTCATGAGATACAAAGACAAAATAGGGAAGAGTACCTTAGATGGTATAAAGAAATTTTAAAAAAATATTCCAAAGAAAAAAGAACAACAAAAAATCATATTTTGCTCTCAGCAATTCATTGGATCCTTTTAGAAAGATTTTATGGTAAAAAAGAACTTAAAAAAGAAATGAAAAAATATGATAAATTTCCAGATTATAAAAAAGCTTGGGAAATTGTTGAAGAAGCAAAACCAGAGAACATAATTAAAAAATTTAAGCATATAATTAAATCAAAAAAATAAAAGGATAATGAAAATAACAAAAGAGAGTCTAATAATAGAAGTGCTTAATGCAAATGAAAAAGCTGCTGAGATTTTATTTAAAGAGGGATTACTTAGTTGCGTAGGATGCCCAATGGCGCAAATTGAAACAATTGAACAGGCATGTTTAGCACATGGAATGCAAAAAAAAGAAATTAATGATTTAATTAGAAGATTGAATAAAAATTAAATTACTAAATATTATAAATAGTAAATCCTTTTATGTAAAAAAATGGCATTGAAATATTCAGAAGAAGTGAAAAAAAATTTTATGCACCCAAAAAACCTTGGTAAAATAAAAAATCCAGATGGTTTTGGAGAGATCGGGAATCCATTATGTGGGGATGTTATGCAACTTTATATAAAAGTAAAAAACAAAAAAGACAAGAAAATTATTTCTGATATTAAATTCAAAGCTTTTGGTTGTGCTGCTGCAATTGCTAGTTCTTCAATGATAACTCAGCTTGCTAAAAATAAGGAATTAAATGAAGCAAAAAAAATTGAACTTAAAGACATTGC
>CAZBAB010000053.1:0-4255 GCA_964489815.1 Candidatus Woesearchaeota archaeon
GTCATAATCACTTAAGTCAATTTCTTCATTAGAATCACAAAAAAAGTTTTCAGCTTTAATTATTCCTTTTTTAATTGTTATTAATTCGTTAACATTGCAAATTAATTGGTCATTGTTATCATCATTTAATTTAATAAATCTTGCCTGAATAGTATTCCCAGAATTGTTTGATTTTATGTAAACTGTAGCATTAAATCTTGCTTTATAAAAGTTATTTATCCCTAAAGGTTTTGTTTTAAAGACAATACGATTTCCATCCCAGAAATAAATATCTTCTTTAATTGGTAATTCATTTATTAAAAGTTTATGCCAGACTCCCCCATCTTCATGTTTCCCATCTAAATAAAAAATAGGTCCTTTAACTTCAACACTTGTAGAAACTTTATTTGATAAACAAGGAATTAATCCTGCACTTGCTATCCCTATTCCTATTAATAATATACTAATTAATGTTCCTATTATTTTTTTATTCATGTTTTTCTTTTTATATTTTTTATTATGATTATAAAGCCCTCATAAGAGGGTTTTTTTGTTTTCCTTAAAAAATAAATTGGAAAAATAAAAATAAATTGTGTTTATTCTAATGTTGCAGTTGTGTTAATTGCATATGTATCTGGCTTAACATTTAAGGCAAATGTTGCATCAATTCTATATTCTTCAGTTTCTGGACTTTGGTAATTAGATGGAATTTTTATTATTGCCTTTCCAACTTCTGTTGTGTCATCACAAAGCCCTAATTCTGTAATATTATACACTTCCCCTATCCGATTAGGATCATGTTTATTATAAGTAACAGTTACCAATATTTCTGTAAAATCTTCACATGTAACATCATTTTCTGTATCTGTTATTATAGTGGTCATATATGTATTTACTTCTTGGTTTCCATTATTTGTTACTTGCTCATAAAATGTAAAGGTTTCACCTCCCACAACATCTGATAAAGTTATTGGCCCATCTTCCCAATTTGAACCATCTGTTCCTATTTTGAGAGTTAGTGGTTGACTTACTGTAACAAATCCAGTAATTGTATTAGAGATGTAAGGAACCAAAGCAGCACTAACCAAAACTAATCCCAAAAAAGCAAATACAAACACAGGAATTCCTTTGTTAAAAACATTAACTTTCTTTTTCATTAGTCTTTTCATTTTGTTTTATTATAACCTCCTTTCAGTTTTGTGGTAATTACCCTTTAAAGGATAAAGAATATTAATAACATTAATATTAAAAAGAGAAGAATAAGAAAAAGAAAACTTGTTTTGAAAGATAATTAAATTTCTCATTATTAAATTATGAAATCTTTGTTTAAAAATATTATTGGGCTCAAATAATTATTTTTATTTGTTTTTTTATTTAATAATGCTTATAAATAATGCTTATATAACACAAGCCTATTTTGATTATCCCTTAAAAAAAGAGTGTCGCCTGTTTTAGTCCACACATATTTTTGTCCTTTCCAAACAAGACCCTCCCCTTTTCCAACAACAATTTTAACTTCTTTATTTGGTTTAAGAATGAAGTTTTCAAATCTAAATTTTTTTCTTCCTTCATCTTTAATTATCCAATTAGTTAGATTGCAATCAAAAGAACATATATTTTCTAATATAACTTTTTGAGTATTATAATCCAATTTTTTTAATTTAATACAATTCGCGCATTTGTTTTTAGATTTTTCACAATAATTTTTTTTGCATTCTTTCCATGCTTTATAAAATTGAGAAGAGTATTTGTCTTGGCCTTTTGGAAAATAAGGGTTTGCAAAACCTTCTTTAATTAAAGCAAGATTAATATTTTCATTTCCTAAAAAAACATAAGCAAGGGTTCTGCCATATTTATCTGTTTTTTGTTTTCCAAATTCTATTCTTATTGTTTTATTTAAAATCTTTTTTTCTAAGAACTCTTTGGCTTGTAATGAGAATTCCTCGCTTTTTTCAGGGCAATTTATTCCCAATAATCTAATTGAAGTTCCATTAATAATTATTGTGTCTCCGTCGATAATTCTTTCAACAACTCCAAAATCTTTTTCAATTAAAAAATCTTTTAATTTTGAATCTAAAAAATTATAATTAATTATAATTAATAACAAAAATAAAATACCAATGGCATAAATTTCTTTTTCCATTTTAAAAAGAAAAAAATTTAATTTAAATATTTAATTTAAGAATTTACAATTAATAAATATTTTTAGACTTAAAATTAATAAACTATAACAATAATTAATTTAAATAAAGAAAGAATAATAAAATAATGGAAAATGTTATTTTGCTATCTGATAGAAATTCTCATTCTTGGAGATTTGCACAAAAAATACAAGAGCATATATTTAAAATAAGGGGGGTAAATATTGATTTAAGAGAGATTGAAATCACTAAGTTTAATAATGGGGAGATAAGAGTTCATGTTCCAAGCAATGTAAGAAAAAAAGATGTTTTTTATATTCATGATTCCTCAAAAAACCCTTCAGATTGGTGGGTTGAATTATTGTTAATAAAAGATTTGTTATTAAGGGGTTCTGTAAATAGTCTTAGTTTGGTATTACCAAATATGCTTTATAGTAGACAGGATAGAAAAGACCAGCCAAGAGTTCCTATTTCTGCAAGAGCATTAGCTGATTCTTTATCAAAGGGCATAAAAAGAATAATTACAATGGACTTGCATGCAAATCAAATTCAGGGTTTTTACCCAGCATCTACTCCAGTAGACAATTTGTATAGTTTTCCAGCAGTTGTAAGGTACTTAAGAAAACATTATTTACAGGATTTAGATAATTTAGTGGTTGTTGCTCCAGATGCAGGAGCTGCAAGAAGAACAAAAGCTTTTTTATCAAAATTGGAAAAAGCACAAGAGGATTCTTTAGTAAAGCAGAAATATAGTTTTGCTTTGTTAAGTAAAATACGGGATGCTCCTGGAGAAGTTGGGGAAATGAAATTAGTTGGAGATGTTGAAGGAAAAAATGCTCTTTTGGTAGATGATTTAATTGATACTGGAGGAACATTAAGAAAAGCAGCAGAAATATTGAGACAGCATGGAGCAAGAAAATTATTTTGTTATGGTACGCATGGGATATTTACAAAAGGAACAGAAATACTCACTGAGGTTTTTGATAAAGTTTTAACAAGCAATACACAATATAATGAGAATTCAATTGAAATAATAGATGTAACCCCTCTTTTTGCTGAGGCAATTTATCGTGCTCAAGTAGGGCTTTCAGTTTCAACATTATTTGAATTATAATTTTAGTCCTAAGTAGTTAATAATTTTTGTTACTTGTTGTTTTAGCACTATTAAGATAAATTCTAAAGTGAAAATGAATATATAAAAACTTTTTATTATTTATTATATTATGGGAATAATTCAACAACTTAAAGAAGAGTTATACCAGATTATTAAAAGGAAATTGCTTTTAGAAAAAGAAATTAAAACAATGGATTTTTACATAAATGTTCTTAAAAGAGAGTTAGATCAGAGATTATCACAACCACAATAATTATTGGATAGTTTTATAAAACTAATTTAACTTCAAGTTTCATGAAAGTAAAAGATGAAAATCTTGAAAAAGCATTGAATAAGGAAACACCAAAACTTTCAAAACAAGAAGAGATTGGCTTTCATAAAGGGGCTTTAAATACTTTAATTAATGAACGTAATGAATTAATTAGAATGATTCAGATTGTGGAATCATTAATGCAAGCTCATATGAAACGTCTTGAAGAACTAGGTGTTAAAATTCAACAAAAGAAATAATTCATAAGTTTTTTAAGTAATAGTTCTATTGAAAATTTAGAGATAAAGGTTTTTTTAAGTGAGGGTGCTGGAGTGGTCAGGCACTCACAAAAACGCTGAAGCTTGATCTCGCCTGTTGTGTGAGAAATACACCAGACGAAACGAGTTTGACCACAGGTTATGCGGGGGTGCTGGAGTGGTCAAACAGGCAGGACTTAAGATCCTGTGGCTTAGTGCCTACGCAGGTTCGAATCCTGTCCCTCGCATTTTTTAGGATTCAGAAAAAATGAAAAGCAAGGTTGTAAAGGATTTTAGATTAAACCTAAGCAAGAGGAAGGGTGTCGGGGATGATTAAGCCTAACAAGTCCTTACAATCTGCGAACTTAAACCCGACCTGTTCTCTTGAATTATTATTGGATTCTTATCTATGATTTTATTTCTAATACGCAACTGATAATTTAAACGAAGTTCTATAAATCCTTCTTCGATTTTAGCCTTAAACTGCCATTTTGGAATTTCTCTTAAATTTATT
>CAZBAB010000054.1:0-4213 GCA_964489815.1 Candidatus Woesearchaeota archaeon
CAATTAATTCAACATATTGGAGGATTTATGTACCAAAAGGTGTTGCTGGAACATGCACAGGAAACATAATTTTTGGTGCGACACAATCATAAAATGATAGAAATTTCATATTTAATACTTGCAATTTTTTATTTATTTATAGGTTTGTATTCTTCTTTATTTTTATTTTTTAAAGATAAAATAATAAGGCAGGTTTCTAAAAAATTTTTATTTTTATTTGCAGGAATTGGTGTTTGTTTTTTAATTAAAAGCATTCTTTTCTTTTTAGTTGTTTTTGAAAAAATAAGTTTTAATTTAACTGATTTATATTTTATTAATCCAATTTTGCTTTTTATATTAACATCTTTTTTAGTTTTTATTTTTGGAATTTTATTTAATAATCCGAATTTGAAATATTCTTTATTTTTTTATTTTATAGTGTTTTTATCTTTCTTTTTTTCATCAAGTTTTTATGCTATTTTCTTTTTTGTTTCATATGCTCTTATTATTTTAATTTCTCTGCTTGCTTTTATAAAAAAGGATTTCTTAAAGCTTTCAATTAGTGGAGCTGTTTATTCTGTTCTATCTTTATTATTAATTGCATTTTTAAAATTGGGTTTTATTAATATTTTTGTTTTTGAAATTTTAACTTCTGCTTCTTTTTTAGTTTTTTTATTTTACTTATTTAAATCTATTAAAAAAAATATTTATAATATCAAGTTTCATAAAAAAATTTTTCATGAAAGAAATTTTGTTCTTGATTTTTTAAGATATTTTCTTTTTGTTATTTTGCTTATGTTTTTTGTTTTTATAAGTACAGTTGCTATTCATGAACTTGGGCATTTTGCAGTTTCAAAATTTTTTGATTGTTCTCTTTCTAAGATTGTATATCAAGGCTCTCTTCCTCATACAGAAGTTTTGTGCCAGAATCAAGATTCAAATGCATTATTATTTTCAATTCTTGGGGGAGTTTTATTTCCTTTTTTAATTGCGATAATTTTCTTTTTTATTGGAGGAAGATTTATGAAAGAAATAGGAATTAGTATTTTTGGGTTTAATTTTCTTCTTGCTTATACAGATTTTATTGATTTGGGTCTGACAAAAACCACAAGTTTATTTTTTAGCATTTTAGGGATTGTTTTGTTAATTTTAGCTATTGCAATGCTTGCTAATTCAAGGGTTGAGGAGAAGAGTTTCTTGTCTCTTGCTCAAGGAGAAAAAACTTTTTATACGAATAAATATTAGAAATTTAATGATGAATTTAATGTTTTTTATGTTTAAAAAAATAAGGGGATTATATAATTTATGAGATTCTTTAAATCTGGAAAGATTAAAGCATTTTTTTTAATTTTATTAGTTTTTATTCTTTCTTTTTCACTATTTTTTATACATGCTTCTTCTGGATTAGTATATGAAAAAGGAAGTTCTATTAATCTTGTTTTTCCTGATTCAGGTTTAAAGCAAATAAAAATAATTTCCCCTTCTGAAACAAAAGTTTTTTCTACAAAGGAAAATCATTTTTTACTTAAATTAGATGAGGCGGGGATATATAAGATACAAATTAAATCTTCTTCAAGATTTACTCGATATTCTTTTGAAGTTAAAGATGCTCAAAAAGAGCAAAGGAGTGTTGCATCCCTTTTGCAAGATTTAAAAAGCTTGAAGGGAATAAATACAAACTCAGATTCTATTCAAAAAGAAACTAAGCAATTCAATCATTCTAAGGAAATTTTTAATGAAAATTTACATGGGCAGATAATTGTTGGAAAACCTGTTAAGAATGTTAAATCCTTAAATTTATTGCAAATGAAAAATATTAAAATTCAGGTTCCTGAATATGCTGAGAATTTTTCTGTATTTTCTAATAAGAGAAAATTTGAATTTAAAATAAGAAAAAATTTTGGAGATAAAATTAGTAATTTGCTTTCTTCCCAGAAACAAAAATCTCTTTTTATTAAAAATGCTTATGGAAATATTACTATTGAATATTACACTCCTGCCCCAGTAAAAAAAGAAAGAATAATTAATGAAAGAAAAAAGCAAGTTGAGATTTCTTCTGAGATTTCTTATAAAAATGTTTTTGTTTCTACAAATGTTGAGGATAATGTGAAGCTTGAAGATAAAGATTTGTATAAAATTTATTGGGAGCAAGAAAGAAAATACATGGATTTTGAGGTTAATGACTCAGATGGAGATGGTTTTATTGATTCTCTTATTTGGATTGTCCCTCATTTATCTACACAAACTTTTGATATAATTAAGGTGGTGAAAGCAGTTAGATTAGATATTAATCGTTCAGAGCAGGAGAATGTTTATGAGTTAGTTAAAGAGAAAGACAATAAAACTGCATTAGTAAAACAAGGAGAATATCTTAGAATAAGTTTTGAGAGGCCTTTGAATAATAAAAATGATATTAGTTTTTATGCTAGTGCAAATAATTCAAGTGTTGTAGAAGTTTATGAAAAAGGAAGTTCAAAACTTCTTGAAATTTTTGATAATGTTAAAGATTATAAAATTTACAAAGTTTTTTTATCTAATCTCATTGGCTCTCAAGATACTTTTGACTTATTTGTTAAATCTGGAGAAGTTTTATTTGATTATATTTTTGATCCCACTCAGCAAATTCTTGATAGTGATAGTTTTGAAGACCAAGATTTTGTTTCTGACCAAGGAACAAGTTGGGTAAGGGAGACCACAGGGGGAACTTTGGATATAAGCAATGAAAGAGCTTCTGATGGTTCTTGGTCTATGCGTTTAGGAAATGCTCGTAATACTGAACAAAATGCAACTCTTGCAGTAGACACAACAGGAAAGACAAATATTAGTGTTAGTTTTTATTATGCTGAGACAGGATCTTGGGAAGCTTCAGATTGTTTTTATTTTGATTGGTATAATGGAACTTCTTGGAAAAATGAATTAACTAAATGTAATGATTGGGATTCTACTTTTTTATATGCAGAATATAATCTTTCTTCAGATGCTTCAAATAATTCTAATTTTAAAATAAGATTTATACATAATAATCCTACAAATGGGGCTTCTGAAGAGTTATGGATTGATAATATCAAGGTTAAAGGTTATGCAAATACTCCTCCTACAGACCCCACACCAGAAATTAATTCTACTGATGGAACTAATTTATCAAATCAGGATTTAAATTGTTTTGACACTTTAAATGACCCAGATGGAGATAACTTAAATGTGTCTGTTAGGTGGTATAAAAATAACTCTTTAATTTTGGAATCAGGTTATAATGATTCTTATTCTAATTCAAGTTTTTTTAATGCTATCTTATTGAGTGGAAATACTTCAGTAGGAGATGTTTGGCATTGTTCTATGAGAACTTATGACGGAGAATTTTATAGTTCATGGGTTAATAGTTCTAATTTAACTATTATTGACATGGGCCCTCCTCTTTTTGTGAATATAACTTCTCCAATTTCAACTTCTTATAATCATCCAGATGTTTATGTTAATGTTAGCACAAACAAAGCAACAGCTTGGTGTGGTTATTCTTTAAATGGAGGGGATAATATTTCTTTAACAAAAATTAATAATACTTTTTTTTCAGATTTAAAAAGATTTAATTTTGGAGAAAAGCAAATTCAAGTTTATTGTAATGATTCTTTTGGAAATTATAGTAGTTCAAATGTAAGTTTTTTTGTTAATATCCCCAAATACGAGGCTATTGGAGAATGGGGGGTTGTTGAAGATGTTTCTGAGAACACTTGGACTACAGTTTATTTTAATAATACTTTTGATTCTATTCCTGTTGTGATTCATCAAATTGATTATTCTTATGATTATGATGATAATCCTTGTTCAACAAGAATAAGGCAGGTAACTAAAAATAGTTTTCAAATTAGAACAGAATCTTGGAGTGATTCCTCTTCTTGTCCTTCTACTGGTGTAAGGGCTTATTGGCTTGCTGTTAAAAAAGGAATTCATAATATTTCAAATCAGGGTTCTGTTTTAAGAACAATAGAGGCTGAAAATTTCACAATGGATGTAAGTGCCTGTGGTAGTGGTGCAAATCCTTCAGACTGGACATATTCTCAGAATCATAGGTTATTTCAGAATTCTTGGGCTTATCAGCCTTTGGTTTTAGCTTCTGTTCAGACTGCAAATGATTTAGATGTAATTTCTTATTATATTAGGGGATGTGACGATACTAATGGAGATACTTGGAATACTACTTGTGTTGAAATAGGGCTTAATGGTATGGAAAATGATG
>CAZBAB010000055.1:0-4177 GCA_964489815.1 Candidatus Woesearchaeota archaeon
TAAATTAAAATTTTTTTATTTACTCACTTACTTTCCTTGCTTTTGTATATACTTCCCCATAAATCTGCTGATATTTTTTAAAAAAAGATTTAGAAAATTCAGGATTGCATAAATACATATCTTTTTCTTCTAAAACCCCCTCAAAAGCTAATAAAAAAGATTCTCTATCTTTTGGGTCATATGGTCCTTTTGCCTTAAAAGGATCAAGAGTATGTATAAAACCCCTACCATTATAAACTAGCCTTTTTAAAGAAATTCCATCTTTTTGAGCTTCAAAACCTTGATATCCTTGAAAGACCCAATCTCCAGAATTTTTTTCATTGAATTCAGGAAGCAACTCAACACCCCCAAAAGAAATTCTTAATAACTTGCCTTCCTTTCTTGAAGATCTTTCATCCATGCCCAAGTTAAAAATAACTTATTTATAAAAACTATTATAATAAATTACATATAATTTTCTTATGGGATTTCTAAAGTTTCTTTGAATTTTTAAAAGGCTTTAATAAATTAATAATTTCTTCTGCAACTGCATTTTTTAAATCCAAAGGATGCAAATTTTTAGAAACAAAGTCCTCTTCTAATTCTTCATAAGAAGCATATTCAACAGTTCCTCCGAATTTTTCTGGTCTTTTAATAATGATTTTATTATATTTTGGAAAAACAAGAAGTTTTGCGATTTTTAAAATAGGATTTTCTTCAATAATTCCTTCAGGGCAATAAGCTTTTTTAATTTTAGATTTAATTTCCTCTTCTGTATCTTGTATTGAAATCAGACCAGAAGAATCACTTGATGACATTTTTCCTTTTTCAGACCCCTGCAAACTAGGAATTAATTCATGATGAAACAAAATAGGGGTTTTATAATTAATTTCTTTTAAACTTTCTAAAGCCAACATATGAATTTTTCTTTGCTCAATTCCTCCCAAGGCACAATCAACTTTTAAATATTTAAAATCAGCAATTTGCATTAAAGGATAAATAACCTGAGAAATTTTTGCATTATCAATATCTCTTGCAACAGTTTGCATACTCCTCAATCCTCTCTTTAAAGTGGTTTTAGTAGCCAGATTAAATACATCATCAACATAATCTAAATTCCTTTCCACTTCAGAACCTAAAATAAATTCAGCTTTATTTAAACCAAAATCAGAAAAAATTTTCTTCCATCTTTTAATTTCTTTTTTAATAAAATCCCAATCCCCTTTTTGATTCAAATAAGTATGCCAATCAGCAAATAAGACTTTCACCTTAAAACCAGCTTTTTGCAAATCCAAAAGTTTAGTCATACTAACTAAATGCCCCAAATGAACCTCTCCTGAAGTTTCATAACCACAATAAACAACAGGTTTTTTCTTAGACTTCAATAATTCTTTTAATTCTTCTTCTCCAATAATTTCTTGAAGATTTCTTGTTATTAATTCAAATTTATCCATAATAAAATATAATAAAAAGCCTTATTAAATCTTTCTTAAAATTTTATATAATAAAAAAATAAAAAATATTTTAAATAATCAAATCAATTAATTTTATTAAAAAACATCTAAAAACATATTTTTGAATATCCTCAATTATCCCTTTTCTTTTAAAAAATAAAAAAATTCTATTTTTAACCTTAAAAATTAATTAGAAGGTCTTAAAGAAGCCAAAGGCATATGAAGTGGAAGTCCGAGTTCTTCTTCTAATTGAAGTGCTTTAATATTACATTTTTTAAAAATAACATTTAAAACAGCTAATTTAAAATCTTTAAGGGTTTCTTTTTCTTTCCATTTCTTTAAAACTTCTTTTCCCATTTTTTCATCAATAATAATAGCCATTGAACCTTTAAATTCAATATTTGCGAATTCTGGTTCATAATTTAAAATATAATCAAAAAAAACATTCAAAAGTTTTTCATTTTTATTTGCTAATTTCATTTCTATTTCCTCTATATTTGAAATTTCTATATTAGAAGAAATCTTTACTTTTTCAGGTTTTTCTTTTTTTCTTTCTATACTTATTTTATTAAAATTAAATCCTGCTAATCTCATTTTTTTTAAACTCAAAAAATCTTTTTAAACTTTTATATTTTAAATTAAGTCCTCTTCAGAAACAATAATAAAATCACTTATTGCAATAATTGAGCTATAAGGAATTAAAGCTTCATTTGAAGGAGTTCTTTCTAAATTAAGATTTTTAGTATAACTTGTTGTGTCTTTTACAACTAAATTAATCAATTCTCCAGAATTTGTTTCAAAGGTAACATCTTTTACAAAACCCAAACGTTTACCCTCTTTAGTTACTACCATCTTTCCTAAAATTAAGCTAAATGGATTTTTTTCATCTTGCATACTTAAACCACATTAAAATTATTTATAAACATTTCTATAAAAATTAACAACTTAAGAATATTCCTAAATAAACCCTGTCCCCTTGATTTCTTATAGAAACCTTTAAAAAGAAATTTTTTATTTTTTTATTTTATTTTTATTTAAAAAAATTTATATTATATACTATATATTATATATTATAATATTGTATATTTATTATATTTTTCATTAAATTACACATTATAATCATATGCTTTTCATATTTTTCATTAAATTACACAAACCATAACCGCATATTTATTATGTTTTTTGTAGAAAGTATATTAGAATTTTTATTAAATTTCTTAAATGAAATAATCATTTAATTTCCTATTAAATATATTTAAAATTATCCTTAAACCTTTTACATTAGAATCTTTTTTAAATTCTTTAAAATTTTTAATTTTCATAATTTTTGATTATTTAATTTAATTATATCAATTCCTTTATTTTTAATATCTATTGGTTAATTTAATTGATTTATTTTTTTATTTTCTTTATTTAGTTTAAAGCTTTTATTTATTTAATAGCTTTTATTACAATTATTTAAGTTAGGTTTTTTATTTATTTGCTTAATTTATGATTTTTTATTATTTTTATATCTTATAACTTGTGTTTTTATAATATTACTAACTTTAAAATATATTTAATAAAACTATTTTCCATAGGAAATAAAGGAGTAGCTCTTTTTTAGTAGTCATAATCTTTTATATAATATTTAATTCTTTTTTCTTCAATAATTTAAATTGCCTTTAAATTTCCACAAGAAATAAAGGTGACAGGTTATATTAAAGTTAAAAATGGCTTTTGAAATAGATGAGATTTTTGATTCTTTTGATGAAAATTCAATTTTTAAAGATAAATCTTTATTACAAGCAAATTATAAACCAGAACATATTTTACATAGGACAGAGCAAATAAAACAAATTGCATCTATTTTAGCTCCTGTTTTAAGAGGAGAACAACCAAGCAATCTTTTTCTTTATGGAAAAACAGGGACAGGAAAAACACTTTCAATACAATATGTGAGAGATGCTCTTTACAAGAGAGCAAAGAAGGATTCTGATTTTGAATTAAAGATTGAATACTTAAATTGTAAATTAAAAAAAGTCTCTGATACAGAATATAGAATTTTAGCTGAGTTAATAAAAAAACTTGGAGGAGAAGTTCCTTCAACTGGTTTACCAACACAATCTGTTTATGGAAGATTTATAGATTTAATTGATTCCAAAAAGCAATTAATTATTTTAATTTTAGATGAAATTGACCAGACAGTTAAAAAAATATCTAATGATTTTTTATATAATTTGACAAGACTTAATTCAGAATTATCACAAACTAAAATTTCTTTAGTAGGAATAAGTAATAATTTAACTTTTTTAGATGAAATTGACCCCCGTGTTAGAAGTTCTTTATCAGAAGAGGAAATTGTTTTTCCTCCTTATAATGCCTTACAGTTGCAAGATATTTTAAATAAAAGAGCTGAAGAAGCTTTTAAAGAAGGTGTTTTAGAAAAAGGGGTTATTGCAAAATGTGCAGCTTATGCAGCAAGAGAACATGGGGATGCCAGAAGGGCTCTTGATTTATTAAGGATTGCTGGGGAACTTGCAGAAAGAGACTCTTCTAAAAAAGTCAGTTTAAAATATATAGATGAGGCAAATAATAAAATTGAAAGAGATAAAATTTTAGATGTTATTCGCACAGAACCAAAACAATTCCAATTAGTTTTATATTCAATAATTAAGCTTTCTGAACAAAAGAAAGATTCACCTTTTTTCACAGGAGACGTATATAATTTGTATCAGGATATTTGCAAACAAGTTAAATCAGAA
>CAZBAB010000056.1:0-4132 GCA_964489815.1 Candidatus Woesearchaeota archaeon
AAGAAAAGTTTGGACTGAGATGGGGTTTGAAGAAATGCATGGGAACATGCTTGTTAGCTCATTTTGGAATTTTGATGCTCTATTCACAGCACAAGATCATCCAGTAAGAGAAATGCAGGATACTTTTTTTATAAACAAAAAATCAGCATTGCCAGATAAGAAATTAATTGAAAAAATCAAAAAAGCACATGAAGTAGGTGTTTCTGGAAGCAAGGGTTGGAGGTATTCTTGGAACGAAGATTTATCAAAACAAATAGTTCTAAGAACACATACTACTTGTTTGTCTTCACAAACCCTTGCAAAACTAAAAGAAAAAGACTTGCCAAAAAAATTCTTTTCAGTTGGAAAATGCTTTAGAAATGAAACAGTTGATTGGTCGCATGGATTTGAATTTAATCAGACAGAAGGAATTGTTGTAGACCCAAATGTAAATTTTAGACATCTTTTAGGATACCTCACACAGTTTGCAAGAAAAATGGGCTATAAAAAAGTAAGATTCAAGCCAGCATATTTTCCTTATACAGAACCCAGTCTTGAGGGGGATGTTTGGAATGAAGAAAGACAAGAGTGGGTTGAGATTTTTGCAGCAGGAATTTTCAGACCAGAGGTAACAGAACCACTTTTAGGAAAGCCTATACCAGTTTTAGCTTGGGGTCCTGGTTTTGACAGAATGATAATGAAAATATTCAACATAAAAGATATGAGGGATTTATACAAAAACAATTTAACTCAATTGCGTAAAATGAGGTATTTAATAAAATGATAAAAAGACCATTAATCTTTATAGAAAACCAAAAGAAAAACAAGGGATTATTTATACAATATCCTTCAGAGGCAAAGAAAGATGTTGCCCTTCAGTGCTTAGAGGAAAATCGAAAAAAACCAGGGGGTTGTTTTCAATGGCAAATATAAAAATTCCAAGAAAGCAATTTGAAAAAGAAATAGGGAAATTAACAAGAGAAATGCAAACAAAAATTGCAATGTTTGGAACAACACTTGAAAGTTTTGACAACGACGAAATAGAACTTGAAATTTTTCCAAACAGACCTGACTTACTTTCTTATCAGGGATTTAAAAGAAGTTTTCTTGCTTTTTTAGGTAAAAAAACAGGATTGAAGAAATACAAAGTGCATGCCCCTGAAAAAGATTATATTGTAAAAATAGATTCTTCCCTAAAAAACATAAGGCCCTATACTGCTTGTGCAATAATTAAAGGCTTAAAATTAAATGACGAAAAAATAAAAGAAATTATTGACATACAAGAAAAGTTACACTCAACAATTGGAAGAAATAGAAAAAAAGCAGCAATAGGCATTTATCCTCTTGAAAAAATTAGGTTGCCAATAACATTTAAAGCATTGGAGCCAGATAAAATAAAATTCCAGCCGCTTGACTCTCAAAAAGAAATGTCTGGTTTTCAAATTTTACAAAGACATCCAACAGGAAGGAATTATGCTCATCTTTTGGCAGGCAAAGTTAAATTCCCTGTTTTTATTGACGCAAATAAAGAAATTTTAAGTATGCCCCCAATAATTAATTCACAAAAAGTAGGGAAAGTAACAACAAAAACTAAAAATCTTTTTGTTGAATGTTCTGGATTTGACTTTAAAGTATTAAACAAATGTTTAAACATAATTGTTACAACTCTTGCAGATATGGGAGGAAAAATTTATCAAATGAAAATTAATGCAAAAACATTAACTCCTGATTTAACTCCTGAAAAGCATAGTATTTCAATAGAAAACATAAACAAGCTTCTTGGATTAGAGTTACAAGAAAAACAAGTAAAACAACTTTTAGAAAAAATGGGGCATAATTATTCTAATGGAATTGTTGAAAGCCCTGCTTATAGAACAGATTTATTGCATGAAGTAGATTTTGCAGAGGATATTGCTATTGCATATGGGTATGAAAATTTTGTTCCACAAATCCCAAATATTTCAAATATTGGAAAAGAAAATCCGCATGAAACAATAAAAAGAAAATTCAGTGAGATATTAACAAATATAGAATTTTTAGAAATTTCAAATTATCATCTAACAACAAGAAAAGACCAATTTACAAAAATGGGTATTTCTGAGAAACAAGAAAAAGGAGCAATTGAAATATCTGAATCAAAAACAGAATATAATTTTCTAAGAAAAGATTTAACACATTATCTTCTAAAAATTCTATCAGAAAATGTTGATTCTGAATATCCTCAAAAAATATTTGAAATTGGAAAGGTTTTCAAAGAAGATTTAGAGGAGCAGGAAAATTTGTCTTGTGCAATTGCTCCAGGAAATTTTACACAAATAAAACAAACCTTAGAATATTTTGCAGAAATGGCTGGATTAAAAATTGAATTCAAAGAACCAGAAAATAAGCCCCTGCATTTTATAGAAGGGAGGGTTGCAGAAATTTTATTTAAGAATCAAACAATTGGTTTTGTTGGAGAGATTCACCCAAAGATTCTGAAAAATTGGAAGATAAAAATGCCTGTGGCTTTGTTTGAAATTAGATTAAAAGAGATTTTTGAAGAGTTGGAGAGGGATTAGTTTGGAATGCAATAAGTTTGTATTGGGTGTATAATTGGTATTGATTTTAGAAAACCCATTCACTAATGTCGCTTTTAATTTTTTGAGATTAAATGCTTAAGACTTATAAATGCTAATAAAAAAATAAATAATAGGATTTAATTCTAAACAGATGGGTTTAAATGATACAATCCAGCGACCTGGTTTGGTGTTAGGGTTGTATTATATATTCTTAAATCATCAAGGAGTGCAGAACCCGAAGTATATTGTCCTATCCATAGAGTCCCGTTTGTGGAATTAAGTTCTCCTGGATATGAATGTAAGAAAGAATTATTTAAAACTCCATTTTTATAAAAACTGATATTACCAGAATTTGAACTATAAGTTATAACAACATGGTTCCATTCATTTTCCTTTATTTTTCCTATTTCAGAATTAAAATTTCCTATTCTTGTTTTGAATTTTGCTTGTACTTTTTTTTCAGCAGGGTTAGGATCATCAAAAAATCCTATAAGGTAAGTCTCTCCTGAATGAATTTTATCAAGTAACATACTAAAATTAGATTCTGGTTTAATCCATGCTTCAATACTTAGGTTTTTTGTTATATTTAATGAATTATCTTGGCTTTCAACATAAAAATAATTAGTACTTCCATCACTAAGATTAACTGCTTTTCCGAATTTTGAGTCTACATAATCAAGACTTCCAATCATTGTAGCATAATTTCCTCCAACTAAATCTTGCCCAGAACCATCAAAACTCCACCAAGAAACAATCCCAGGGAAATTTTCAATTACTTCTTCATCACTAAATTCTAAACTATCCTGAATATTACCTAATTTTAATTTTCCTTTTTTTGTTTTAACAAAAGGGGCAACTGAAATTTTTTTTACAATTCCATCATATTGCAAAGGAAGAGTTATAGTTTGAAATTCAGAAATATTCCCCTCCCAGTCAGTTGTATTGGAATTAACTCCATTTGAAATAATAAATCTCAAACCCCCCATCTCTCCTTCTCCTGAATCTCTTTTAACTGAAACATTTAAACCATGTTCAAGAATTTTAACTTTTTGAATTTCAAAATTTGATGTAATAAAATTCATATTTATATTTTCCTTTCCTTCATTAAGAACATTTTTAACAACACCCCAAACAATTCCTATTGCAACAAAAACAAGCAATATCAAAATTAAAGTTGTAACTATTGTAGATAATCCTCTTTTTCTCATATGTAAATTAATAAAATCTTATTTATAAAATTAACTAAACAATAGATTTTTATATTATAATTAAAATAAAAAAATATGCCGCAGTAGCTCAGTTGGTAGAGCGCTACATTGGTAATGTAGAGGTCCTGAGTTCAAATCTCAGCTGTGGCTTTTAAAAACTTAAGATAATTTTAGTCTGCTATTGTAGTAATTTTTTAATCTATCCTTATTAAGATTTTAATTAAAATTTCTAAGATGTTAAGATTATACAATCTCCATTCTTTATCATCTCTTGTAGTATATTTCTATAAGGAATCCCATTTATAAAATCCCCACTTTCATTAGAAACTATTGAACAATTTCCTTCTCCACATTGTTCATCATAAAAAAGAAGATAATTTACCATAT
>CAZBAB010000057.1:0-4105 GCA_964489815.1 Candidatus Woesearchaeota archaeon
TTTGTGTTTGTACCAAAAAGATCCTTAATAAGGGTATTAACCTGAGAGTTACCTGTTGGTGTTGAAGTGGAGGATGGAATCTTATTATTTTGGTTTTCATTAGGGCCTCCTGCATCATCTGGGCTCCCAAAAGCCCCCCCAAGCATCCAAGTAAATGCAAAAATACTAATTATTAAAATTGCAATTTCTGTAAAAGCTATTTTTCCTTTATTGTTCATTTTCTTGTTCTTTATATTCTTTAATATTCCATAACTCTTTTGGATTGTAATATCCTTTTATTCCTTGATAATTTACTTTACTTCCACAATCTCCTAATGAAGAACAAAATTCTTGTTTTATTTTAAACCAATCATTAAAATTATTTCCAGTAAGCCTTGAAGCAAAACAATGATTTTCAGATTTTTTATTATTGCAGTACCATCCACTATTTTTTCCACTAGTAAATGTTTTTAGATAGTTGCGTTCATAAGTAACTATTACTTGTTGACTTGCAAGAGAACAAATATTTTCAGCATCTCCTTGTTCCCAAAAATTAAATCCCGGAGCATACTTTGGAACACAAACATCAAATTTATCATTCCCTTCTTTTCCTGACTTAATCCATTTGCAGTCCCTTTTATCTGTGTTTAAACAATCTCTTTTATCTTTTTGAGCAATACAATCCTGCCATCTATTTACTTTGCAAGCAGCATTTTTAAATCCATTAACATCAGACTGCACACATATTTCCCCTCTATATTCTGCACAAGGTTCAATTGTAACTTCTCCATTATAACAAATAAGTCTGAAATCCCTGCTTCCAGGAGAAATACTCTTTTTAGAATTTTCTCCAACAACAAGTTTTCCATTATTTATACTTGCACACCAAGTTTCTCCATGCTGGTATGTATTTCCTTGCCATTCACAACTTAAATCTCTGCAAATATAATTTCCTATTTCAGGTTTTACTTTGTCTTTTCCTCGTTTATAAGCTTTACAAGTGCTGCCAGCATAATAATCACAATTACCACAGGTTTTACTATTAGCATTAGATTTTCCTGCACCACAGCTTTCTGCTTTTGTATATATTCTTGACCAATAATCAACATTTTTTACTTTAGAAGAATCATAAATATTTGCAATATTTCCACAAGAATCAACAAAATAAACTTCATCTTTTCCTTCAACACAAGTTGTTTTTTTTGTTGGTCCGCAATTTGTTCCTAATTCTTGGTCAGAACAAAGTTTTCCTGGGTAAAATGTAACAGCAGTTATTGCTTCTGGTTTTGTATCAAATAACCCTAAGATTTCAGAAGATTTTGGCTGTTTTTTGAATTTATTGCATTCTTGCTTTGTTAATCTTTTACAGGTTTTTTCAAATCCTGATTCAAAAACACAAGCTCCTTCTTCACCAGGACTTGCACTTGCAATACAAGTTACTTCATCTTTAATGTCTTTTCTAAATGTTGTTTCTAAACCAAATGAAGAGCTTAATCTTTTACATTTTGTTTGAGTTACAAAAGCTGCTTGGTTTCCAATCAAACAACAACCTAACTGGCATTCTGGTATTTCATCTATTGGTTTATTTACCCATTTTCCATGTGCTTCATTACATACACTTTCTGGGGTATTTTCAGTACAAATCCCTTTTTGAACATTAACGCAAGTCCCTGGACTGCAAAAACTTGTAGCTTCACAAGAAGTAGGAGTTTTTTTAAATTCACTTGAACACTGGCTTTCATCAACATTTTGGCACCAGACATTATGTATTGTTTTTTCACAGCAAACATTTTTAGCAGAAATAACCTGAAATAAAATTCCAGATAAAAAGATTAAAACTATTAATATAAAAAATATCTTTTTATTCATTACTTTCATAATAACCCCCTCTAACTTTTAAATTTAATGTTGAATTAATAAATATTTTAGAGATATTTTTTACATTGTGTGTATAATTAATTTTTTCTTTTTTTTGCAATATATTTTTTGTCATTTTATATATTTACTTTTTTACCTGCAGAATATCCTGGGGGCCAAGCAAAACTCCTTGAAGCAAACTGAAATTTTTCATTAGTTTCTCTTTCTGATATAATATAAATTGTAGTGCCATCTGTTTGCTTGTATTTTTCTACTTTTAATTGAGGATAGTAATTCATAAAAGCAGTTGTTTCAGAATCTCCAAATCTTACTTCCCAAGCAAGAATACTTTGAGCAATATTAACAAATTCATAAAGATGGCTATCAACAATTACTCTCATAGAATCATATTCTTCAGTATTTTCTTTTTTTAAGTTTAATTTTGAATTTAATTTAATAATAACTTTTTTTGGTTCTATATCAACACTAAAATTTCCTTTTTTTAAATTTACTTTATAACCTCTTTTTTCAAAACTTTTTTCCATTGAATTAAAGCATTCATCTACTTTTTTATTTATTGCATCATGGATTTGCTCTTCTACATAATCTTCAATAAATGGAATCTGCACAACACATTCTTTATAATACTCATTTGTGTAACATAAATATTCTATTTTAGAATCTTCATAAAGAAAATAATGCTGGGGTTTCACACTTCCCCCTTGTAAAGAAATTTTATTAATTATATCATATGTGTTTTCTTCTAAACAAGATTGCATATATGCTTGGGGATTTTTTATTGTCTCTCCAAATCTTGCTTTAATATTTGGATAAAAAAAATATAATAAAATCCCTACTGCAATAATTGCAATTCCAATAATTATAAAGATAGTTACCTGCCCTCTCTTTTTTTCCATAATTCTTTTAAGTTTTTTCTATTTATAAAATTTAGTATGATGAGGAAATTCTCATTATGCATATTGGGTTTTCATTATTCCATAAATCCTTGCATTTTATATAATAAGTTCTTTTAATATTTGCGTCTGAAATAACATGAGATTTTGAAAATCCAGTAGTCATTTTTGTTGCATTATTTAAATCAAAATTGCATTTTTCAAAACTATAAAAACACTGGGCATTTTCATTTGTTTCTATTTTTAAACTATTTCCTGAATAAAATGCCCGTGTAATCTCTGGAGGTGTTTTATCTACTTGAAGAGTAAAGCTTGCATTTGCTTTAGCCACATTATTAGCTTCATCTGTGCATTGAATTTCATATTTATTAAGCCCTTTATAAGTATAAGTTAAGGCTTGAGTATGCTGAACTGAATAATCCCCCCAAGGTTTCATATTTGAAAAGAAACTATCTCCTAATCTCCATTCACAACTTGATTTTCCTGAATCAATTCCTCCAGAAGTATCAACTTTCATTTCAACTTCAATTGGTTCAAATCCTTCCTTAAAGCTTCCTCCAGAATTAATCTTTTTTCCTTTATAAGAAAAACCAATTGAAGAGATTTTTAATTCTTCTCCTGAAACAAAAAGTTTGTATTCAAAATCTTGTTTATTAATATGCCTTAAACTTTCTTGTGCAGAAGGCTGGTCTTTGCATTTTATATAAATATCATTCTCTCCTTTTGATACATCTATTTCTGCACTATATTGATAACCAAATATATTACGCAAACCATTTACACTTGTGAAATTATACTCCATGTCTTCATAATCTTTAGAAGCATTTTTACTATATTTACAATCAGCAGGTTCTGGAATCCACATCATGATTCTTGTTTTATTTGTTCCATAAGGAAGTTTAGCTCCATTTAATGGAGAGAATCTTGATGAACCAAAATCAACTGCTTCTGTGTCTTTTTCTTGTATACATATATCTACAATATATTCATCTGGATTAAAATTAGGAGGTTCTTGTGCATCAATGCATTTAATATAAATTCTTTGATGTCCTGTTCTGTCTGGAGGATTATCTCCTTCTATATCTGTTGCAGGCAAACTATCTACTCTTGGTGCAAGATATATAATTGAATGTCCTTTGCCCCATGGCTTATCATCTATTGTTCTTTCCCCTTCCATTTTATCATATAAAGGAAGTTCAGGTTTTTTAACACTCCATTTGCAGTGTGCTCTTTTATCTGTTGAAAAATTAAATATAATCTGGTTATTTTGTTCTATGCATTTTCCATCTTCTTTTCTTATTTTAATTTTTTTATTTTCTTTATCTGTAAATTTATATCCTTGTGTGATCTTTTCC
>CAZBAB010000058.1:0-4018 GCA_964489815.1 Candidatus Woesearchaeota archaeon
AAACAGTGCTTCCAATAATTAAATATGCTAATTCTTTAGTTTTTTTCTGAGTTGTAAAATAACTAACATAAATGCTTAAAATAGGGAGGAGTACAACTAAAATACTAAACCATTTAAGGACATTTGTAGCAGGAAGATATTGTAATCCATAAACAATCTTGATAATAAAAAAAGCTATAAAATAAGTAAAAATACCTGCAAGAACTGAAATCAAAATTGTAATATTTCTTGCTTGTTTAAAAAGAGATTCTAAAGCTTTTCCTGTTTTTCTTGCAAACACTGGCATAAAAGAAACTGATAAAAAACCTATAATTGCTGTTGCTCCACCAACCAAACTAAAAGCAACCCTATAATAAGCAATAAATTCACTTGGAACATAATGCCCTAACATTAAGGTATCAACATATCCAAAAAACATCCCTGCCAAAGCTACTGCACTTAAAGGTAAAATAAATTTTTTTAATTCTTTAATTTGCCTTGGTTTTAAAGATTTATTTTTATTTTTTAAAAATTTAATTGAAGATTTTGCTTTAATTAATAAAAACAAAAAAATTAAAAAATAACTTAAAGTAATAAAAAAAAGTGCTATAACAATTATTCTTTCACCTGAGAGCCCTTCTTTTAAAGATATAAAAATAAATAAAGGAACTAAAATAAGCCTAATTATTTGAAAAAGAATTTCCTTAATCAAAGGGATTTTAAAATTCTCAGTTGTTTTAAAAAGACTTTCAAAAAAACCAGTTAAAGAAACAATTGGAAGATATAATGCTCCTACAAGAAGAGCATAAAAAATTGGTTTATTATAATAATAATTTGCAATAAAATAACTTGATGCTAATAAAATAAGGGAAGTTAAAAAAACTAATTTTAATTTCCATTTAAGTAATTTCTTAGTATAAGCTTTGGCTTGTAATTTATCGCCCCTCCCTAATTTTTTTGAAACAAAAGTTATCAACGCTGAACCTATTCCCAAATCTGAGAAAGCACCAAATAAAACAATTGTTGATAATGCTAAACTATAAAGTCCAAAAAGTTCAGGTAAAAGCAATCGTGCAATAATTATTGTAAAAATAAGTGAGCCAAATTTAAAAATTAAATTTTGGGTGAATTGATAAGTTGAATTTTTTATTGCTTGTCCTGTATCCCCTGAAAAATCTCTTTTTTTAAATCTTCTAAATATGCTTTTTGCAAAACTAGTTTCTTGTTGTATGAAATTCATATAAAACTAAATTAAAACTAGTTTATAAAATTAAAGAAAACTTATTATTCCTTTTACAGCCATAATTTCCAAAACACAAAAGCAAAAGCATTCATAAAAGTAAAAATAATTATATCCCTGCAACAATATCACATAATTCTATAAAAATAAGAAAATATTTACTATTTATTAATCCCCAATTTTCTTAATCATATCTGTAAATGCTGGACGAGTAATTAATACTCCTACTGTAATTCCGATTATTGTTGTAATAGCAAATCCCTTTAATAAACCTGCTCCAGCCCATATTAATGGAATCATTGCTACAACAGATGTAAAATAAGCACCTAAAATAATTGAAAATGCTCTTTTCATTCTTTGAGTAAGTGAAAGATATTGCCCTTGCTTAGATTCATCCATCACAATTAATTGCTGGTCTATTCCTGTTCCCATTGTAGCTAAAATTCCTGCAATACTTGGAAGGTCCAAATTCCAATTAACAAAAGAAGCAACACCTAAAATAATAATTATTTCTGAGATACTTGTTATTAATAAAGCTAAAGAAGACTTAATTTTTCTATATCTTACAAAAATAATAATTGCAACAGCTAATAAGGCTGCCCCTGCAGCTAATAAAATTACTTGTATAAATTCCTGACCTAAAGCTGGAGAAATTGTATCTAATTTTACTATCTTTAACTTATAAGGAAGACTTCCTGTAATTAAAATAGTTTGAAGCTTGTGCATAGATTGTTTTGCATCTTCAAAAGCATCTTTTTGTGTAGGCCCTTTTCCTGAACCTGAAATAGAAATTTGAGTTGTTGCTTGGCCTTTTAAACCAACACCAATATATAAGCTATCTACCAAATTATCATCAAGGTATAAATCTAATTTTTTTGAAAGATATTGGGGATTCTCTGCATCTATAGTTAAATTCTTTGTAATTTCAGCTTGTCTTTTTGCAGCAGCTTCACTTAAATAAACTGCAAATCTAAATTTACAATAATATTCTCCATTATTTGTCTGATCACACTGCTCAATACCTGCTGTTTGGGCATTTCTACTTACAGAAGCAACATCTCTTTTTCCCCCTTCAAAAACAGTTTGATTTCCAATTTTCGCTTCAAACTTTCCCTGCTTTGAAAGCATTTCTTCTAAATCATTAGGGGTTGCTCCTGCAATTTCTACAAGCATAAAATTATTCCCAGAAAGATCTCTTACAGGGGAAACTTTAACATCTGATATTCCAAATTCATTCAAACGATTACTTGTAACATCTACTAATGTTTGTATTTCTTCTGAGTTTAGTTGCTTATCTTGCGCAGTAACCAATGCTCTTGCTCCTCCTGCTAAATCTAAACCAAATTTAAGGCGAGTAGAAGGTATTTTTGAAACACTTATTTGTGGAGCATGATTAGAAAAATAATCTATTTCTTTTTCTTTTGTTTTAAAAACAACATGAACATCCTTACCAGAAGAAAATTTTTCTGAAACTAACCTTGAATAATCTTCAAAATTGTTTGTTTCAACTCCATCAATACTTGTAATTATTTGATTTTGCCTAAATCCCTGTTCAAAAGCAGTTGAATTCTTCTCCACATTTGTTACTAAAACACCATGATTTAAAAAAGAAGGAGGTAAACCAAAGATAGCAATAAATGAAAAAATTAATGCTAAAATTAAAATCCAAAGTTTAAAAGTAAGTTTCATTTTTTTCTCTCCATATACCATTTAAGTATTGAAACATTTGTTATCCATGTGTTTAAAATATCAAATAACAATCCCATTGACAAAATTGCAAAAATTTGAGTTAAAACAGGAGAAAAGGATTTTACAACTAATAAAGCACAAGAAACTGCTGCAAGGGAAGTCAAAGTCATTGTTATTCCTGTTTTAAAAGCTCCAAAAATCCTTCTATTCAAAGAGCCTTCTGTTCTTTTTAACATTCTTGTAGTAAGCAAGATATCTGTATCAACTGAATAACCAATCAACATTAAAAAAGCCACAATTCCTGCACTTGAAATTTTCATACCCAAGATATCTACTAAAGTAAGGGTCATTACCATATCTGCAAAAGCAGAAAGAACAACAGCTAAAGAAGGAACTGCTGTCCTAAAAATTATAAAAACAACAAATGCCATGAAAAGAAAAGCAAAAATTACTGAAAGCATAAGCTGCTTATAAAAACCTTGACTTAAAGAAGGTCCAGTAAATTGAAAACTACTATTTTCTTTTGTTAATTTATAACCAAGATAATTCTCCAAAATAGGCTTTGCTTCCTCTGCAGAAAGTTTTGTAGTAATAATAACTGCTTTTTGCTTATGAGTAATTAAATCAGAAATTTCCCTTGTATCCAAATCAATAAGTTTTTCTTTTAAATCCTGTTTTAATTTTTGAACATTAATTTCTCCATATAAAGTAATAGAAGTCCCTCCTGTAAGAGTTATGTCTTTATGTATAATATCCTGATTATGAGAATAAAAGATTCCAAGATAAACTATTGAAAACAATAAAAGTGCAAAGGGAATTAACAAAAGCAACTTGTAATTCTTGTCATGAAATTTTTTTATGTTCATCTTTAAAATGCGCCGGCCGGGATTCGAACCCGGGTCAACTGGTTGGAAGCCAGTTATACTGCCACTATACTACCAACGCATATAAAAAAGTTGAATTTTTGCTTAATAAAGTTTACCCTAAAAACGCCCAAGGAAGGATTTGAACCTTCGACTTCTTCCTAGCTCCGCGATAAAAAACCAATGACTTTTTCTTAGGAGGGAAGCACTCTATCCAGACTGAGCTACAAGAGCATAATTTAACTAA
>CAZBAB010000059.1:0-3883 GCA_964489815.1 Candidatus Woesearchaeota archaeon
AAATGTTTGAAAAAGACCGACAACTAGCACTTTATTCAATTGCAATAAAGTGCTAGTTGTCGGTCTTTTTCAAACATTTCTTTATTAGGCAAAGTATTTGCTGTTTTGTAATCATGAATCTCATACCTGTCTTTTTCTTTATTATATGCTAATCTATCAATATATCCTATAATCTCGTGCTCTTCTGTTAATTTTAAAGAAATCTTTTTTTCTAATTCAAGTGTCCCATCTTGGAATGGAGCATTTTTTGTATAATAACTTAAAAGAAATTCTACTCCTTTATTGAAATAATCTTTTGCAGTTAATTCTTTTTTTACAATAATAAATTTCTCTTTAAATTCCTCTTTCCATATTTTTGAATAATAGGTTATTGTTTCATCTATTGTTGGAATATTTCCTTTTTTAACTTCATAATACAGCCATTCTAATGTTTTATGGACACAGGTTCCAAGATGGGCTTCAATTGATTTTTCAATTTCTGGGATTATTTTGTCAATATATCTAAGTTTGTATTTATACGGACATTGTTCAAAAGTTGATAATTTTGAATGTGAATAAATTTTCATACATAATAGCAGGAAATTGAGATTATAAATCTTATTGAAATAGTTATAGATATAAATCTTTATAAATAAATTTTTTTAAATTTTTATGATGAAGCATTTAGTTAGAAAATTAAGGAAAGCAATTTTGGATGAAAGAACCTATAAAAAAGATTTTATTTATCTAATTAATGAGAAAGTTCTTGCTAAATCTGGTAGTGAAAAAGATGTTAGGCATGAATATAAAATGGCAAAATATTTAAGAAAAAAAGGAATTTCAATTCCAAGAGCTTATGGCCTTATTAAAATTGATTTCTTGGATGCAAAACTTATTCCTCCTTTTAAGCCAGTTACAACATGGTTTTTTCTTATGGAAAAAATTCAAGGAAAAGAAATAAAAGAACTTCAAGGAGCAGAACTTAAAAGCGCACTTAGACAGCGTAAAAGAGAATTAGAAAAAGTTCTTGAATTAGGGATTACCCCTTATGATGCTCTTTATGAAAGAAATTCTCTTCTTGGAAAAAATAATAAATTATATTTAATTGATTTTAAATCATGGAGAAAAGCACCAAGAGAAAAATTGGATGCTTTTTATTTGAATCTTTTACAATATAGTTTATAAATTTTAATTTATTATTTACGTTTTCTTAACAAGTATTCTGCTACTGCTGAACTAAAAAGAACTTCTTCTTCTGGAGGGCCTTCAGAATAGTTTAATCCTGTGATTTCATAGATATCTTTATCATAAGCCATAGAGATTATTAATTTTAGAGCAGCCCTTATTTCTTCTTGAGTAAGAATTTGATTTGCTTTTTCTATAAATTTTTTTCTTGTTTCCAAGTCAAGAGATTGCATTTTTTTTATGTTATAAGCAATTTTATAATAATCTCTTGGTTTTAGACCTAATTCTTTTAAAAGAGTTGGTTCTTTTATTAGTGTTGGTTTTACTATTTGCATTAGAGTCATATGATTTCTCCCCATCCAATAAGCCTCCAATGCTCTTTGATATTTCTTGCAATCCCGAGATTATTTCTTTTTAAAGCAACAACTGGGATGTTTAAATTTAATTCTATTTCACTTTCTTTTATTGTTTCAACTATGCCAACTGTTATTGTTGTATTTATGTTTAACATAAGCATTTCTTTTGTTTTAATAGGTTCAACTTTTTCTTTTTCTTTTGTACCTAAAACTTCTTTAAATAATTCTGCTTTGATTTTAATTTTATTGCTAATTTCTGGAAGTGAATTTTCAGTTGATACTACGCACCCAATTAATGAATCTGTTTTTGTTAAAAAGGGGTCAAGTTCAGTTTCTAGTGAAATGCTTGCTCCAGGAAAAACTTCCTTAACTTCTTTAGAGCCTTTATATATTGATAGAATTTTTGTCTTTAAAGTTTTATAATTTTTTTGTCCTTGTTTTTTTATTAGTATTCCTGGCTTGATTTCAATAGTACTTCCTATTTTTAAAGTTCCTTGTTTTAGAATTCCTCCAAGAACCCCTCCATTCAAATCCTGAATTTTTTTCCCTGGTTTGTTTATATCAAAGCTTCTTGCAACTAAAAAAATGGGTGTGGCATTGGGGTTTCTTTTTGGAACTTCAAGTTTTGTTAATGCTTCTAAAAGAGCATCAATGTTTATTCCTTGCTGAGCAGAGATTGGAATGATTGGTGCGTTTTCAGCAATTGTGCCTTTTACAAATTCTTTAATTTCTTCGTAATTTTTAAGTGCTTGTTCTTGTGTTACTAAATCAATTTTGTTTTGAACTATTATTATGTTTTTTATTTTTTTAGCTTGAAGTGCAGTAAAATGTTCTCGTGTTTGGGGTTTAATTCCTTCGTTTGCTGATATAACTAATATTGCTGCATCAATGATTGCAGCTCCTGATAGCATTGTTGCCATAAGCATTTCATGTCCCGGAGCATCAATAAAAGAAATATATCTTTGGGGTTCGCCTTTTCCTTGTGTATTAAACCCATCTTTGTCTTTAAAGATTGTAATATCAGCATAACCTAATTTTATTGTAATTCCTCGTTTTAATTCTTCAGAATGGGTGTCTGTGAACTTTCCTGTTAATCTTCCAAGTAAAGTTGTTTTTCCATGGTCAATATGTCCAACAACTCCAACATTTAATTCTGGTATGTGTGTCATAAAAAATTATATTGTAACAGGTTTTTAAAACTTCTTAGTCTGAATTTTCAACTCTTTTTGCTTTTAGAATTACATCATTCTTTCTATCCCAAGATGATTTTTTAAATCCTAATTTATCTAATAAAATGCTCCATCTTGTTTCTCCTATAGTTAAAATATATTTTGTTCCCAATTTTTTAATTCCTAATTCTTTAGGATTTCCACTTATTCTTAGGTTTGGCTTTTCATTATATTTTCTTAAATAATAAGGTTTATCATCAAATACAATTGTTGTATCATCTTTTCCAGATATATGATATCCTTGATAAATTCTTGGGATTTCTTCTTGTTCTATCTTTCCTATTCCAGAAAAATAAATTACACCAGAGATTAAAGTTGCTAATCCTCCGACTAAAATAAAACTAGGTCTTGCTTCTTTTAAAATTTGTTTTAATTTTCCCATATTTTTTATATTAATTTATGGTTTTTAAAGTTTTCTATGTGTATTTACTTAAAAGAGATAACAAATTTTGATAGTTTAAGAAATTTGTTTAATTTTTTTTATTTTTTAATATTTTATAGATACTTAATCCTAATATTCCGAGAGCGCACACAAGGAGACTAATTTTAAGATTAGTATTTGAAATGTTCTTTGCAATTGTAAAACCTGTTAAAATATTTTGTTGCATTAATACAAATAGGATAAAAATTCCTGTTAATATTAAAATTGCTGCTGAAACAAGACTTTCAATTCTGCTGTGAATCTTTTCTCTTCCAGTTAGAACTTTTTTAATAAAAGAGGGATCTGAATGTTTAATTTCTGCTATTTTTCTTGCTAATTTGTTTATAGATATATCTGGAACCTCTTTTCCTGGATGTGTTACAATAATCCCTGGAATTGGAACTCCTTGATAATTTGTATAATAATCTCTTCCTTTTTTGTAGAGAGGTTCAGCCCCCAACTTAGCAAGCCTTTTATCTATATCTCTTTTTTTATAAGTTGTCATGAATTTATTAAAGCAATTTAATTTAAAAGTATTTACTTATATTGGTTAATAAAGGATATTAAATAAATTTTTTAATTTGTTTATAAGTTTAAAAATAATTTTTTATTTCTTTGAATTTGGCATTAATTTGATGTGTTGCTTGGATTGTTAAATAAAAGAATGTATTTTTCTTAGCAAAATTTTAAGATTTTTTAAGAAATTTTAATGC
>CAZBAB010000060.1:0-3813 GCA_964489815.1 Candidatus Woesearchaeota archaeon
TTTTCAAAAACCGAAATATTTAAATACTAAATATTTTTTATTATTATGCCTTACTTCGGTAAGGTCGTACTTAACTTCGGTTAAGTATGTTGGAGGATTGGAACTTCGGTTTTAATCCTCCTTTTTTTATTTAATTTATCTGGCTTTTTTAAAATAAGTTTTATGTTTTATAAGAAAGAAAAAAGTAATGATTATATGGAGTTTTAGTGCTTGTTTAGATATTTCTTAATATTTCTTAAAGCACTAATATGAAAAATTGATTTTCCTTTTTTATTATCATGTTCTGGAGTTAGTTTAATATCTTGACTTAAAAAATAAAGTATTGTATTTCTTGTTTTTTCTTTCCATTGTTTTTTAGTTAAAGAAACCTTATTTAAATATTCATATTCTTTTTTAAGCAAATTATTGTTTTTTAAAAACATTTTATACTCTCCAGCAAGATTTGATAAATCTGCTGCTCTAAGAATTTTCTCTTCAGGAGTCTTTGGAGTTGCTTCATAATTTGTTGCTAAAATAAGTTCTTCTACTTTTTTTATAAAACTTTTCGAATACCCCAATTTTAATAATTCTCTTCTTGCTATATCTGCACTATGTTCTTCTTTTGTTTTGCCTTTTATTGTTTTTTCATATTCAACATCATGAAATAAAGCAGCAATTAAAATTACTTTCTTATCTACACTTATTCCATATCTCGCACATCTTTTAATTAAATCTTCACATTTTTTAACAACTTTTAATGCATGAGAAAAATTATGATAAGGCAAATCAGAATAAAAATTTTTTACTAATTTTTTTACTTTATCAATTTCAATTTCCTTTTTTTCACCCATATTTTAATTTATTATCTTCTTTATATTTAAATTATTTGTTACATAATATTTTTACAATTTGGTTTGTATTATAGTTTAAGATAAAATATAAACTAGAATATGCTAAAGGAAAAATTTTAGTTGGTTTTAAAAACCATAGCAGGAATTTTGTACAAGAATTTGGAAAAAAGCTAGGCTATGATTTAAGTAATGAAGAATATACTTACGGAGATGCATATATTTTTTTAACAAAAGAAGGAGAAGAAGAAAGAGCTATAGAAAAATTTAAGGAATTTCCTTTATTTGTAAAGGGAGTTAGTTTAATATCTTAACTCAAAAAAGCAGGTAAATTTTCTGATAAAGGATATAAAAAAATTTAAAAAAGATATTAAAACCATATGTTTCTTTTTAGTAATACAAAATATTTAAAAAAGTTATTTCATAAATCAAATATTAAGGAGGTTAAAATGGAAGAAGATATGACTAAAACTCAGGAATCTGAAGAGACTACAGAAGAAGCTGTAGAATCTGAAGAAAAACCTGAAGAAGAAGTTTCTAATGATGAGGCTAAAGCCGAAGGAGAATCTGAAAAAGAGTCTAAAGAGGAAAGCACTGAAGCTGAATCTGAGACTGAAACAACAGATTCAGAAGAAACAAGTAATGATGAGTCTGAAGAAGAACCTGAAGAAACAGAATCTTCAGAGGGAAATTCAGAAGAAACTTCTGAATAAATAAAATAATTCTAATTCTTTATTTTTTATTTTTTAAATAAATTTAAATATACTTTCTCCTTTTAATAAAAATGAGGTGGAAAACATTTATTATTTTTCTAACTTTTATTATAATTTTATTACTTTTTGTCTGGATGTTTTTTCCATATAAAGTAAATAATTTTGAATTTAATTCTGGGCCAAGTAATTTTTCAACCCCTCAACAAAGCATAGAAGATTCTCAATTTTATCCAAGAATGAGATTTCCTTATAGGAATATTTCTTATAAAATAGATAATGACTGCACTCTTCAAAAGAAAAATGAGATGGAAAGAGCTTTTAAGATTATGGAAAATAAAACTATTTTAAGTTTCTATCCTGTCCAATCAGAAGAAGAGATTTCTGTGCATTGCAGTGAAAAAATGAAACAGGCAAACGAATATACTTTTATTGCTGGTGAAGGAGGACCAACTTCAATTATTAGAGAATTAAATTTTACAGTTATACTTAAAGGACAAATTTTATTAATAAGAAGTATAAAATGTGATTTTCCTAATGTTCCTATTCATGAACTACTCCATGTTTTGGGATTCAATCACTCACATAATGAAAATAATATAATGTATCCAACAACTCATTGTGGACAAAAAATTGGTGAAGACACAATTTCTTTAATTAATGAACTTTATTCTTATCCAAATTATGCTGATATTATTTTCTTAAATGCTTCTGCTCATGTTCATGGCCGTTATCTTGATTTAAATTTTACAGTCAAAAATGATGGATTAATCCCAGCAGGAGATTTCAAGGTTGAGGTTTTTGCAGACAATAAAAAGATAAAAGAAATAAGCTTAAAAGCAATTAATGTTGGCTATGGAAGAAGCATTAAAATAACAAATATTGCATTTAATTCTCTTTCAGTAAAAAATTTTAAGTTGATTGCAGAAACTAATTTTCCAGAATTAAATAAAAAAAATAATGAAATTATTTTAAGATTAAAAAATCAAAAATAAGAAAAAGATTTTGGATTTATTCATCCAATTCAAGCTCTTCTATATCGGCTTCAAATGTTGGGTTTTCCTCTCCTAAAGAAGGTTCTTCTTCATCCATTTTTACCTCATTTTTTATTAATGCTCTAAAAAAACTTGCATTTTTAAATACTTCTATTCCTTAAAAGGACTATTTTAGAAACTACGTCGATATTTTTACTATTTTTTAATGAAAAAAGGTTAAGATATTAAACAAAATCTTTAAAAATGAAATATAATTTTAATAACTAATATCCCTTCGTAGTTCAGTGGTTAGAACGCTTGGCTGTAGGTTCCCTAAGGTGGAGATTCAATTATGATTACAATGAAACCCTAAAAGTCAAGAAGAAGCAGTTCCCGAGAGATCCCCAGTTCGAATCTGGGCGAAGGGATATATGCCCTGTGCAAAAGCACAGGGCTTGAATTTAAAATAAAATTATGTTTTTATCTTTAATTCTTTTTTTCTTTTTTTATAAAAAATATATATTAAAGTTAATATAAAAACTCCAAGTATAATTAAGAAAGTTAATTGTCTCAAATAATTATGAATTAGAGTTTCATTTTGGCCAAGATAATAACCTAAAAAAACAAGAATAGTTGTCCAAATTATTGAACCAAGAGCAGTATAAAAAGTAAATTTAACAGCATTCATTTTTGCAAGTCCTGCTGGAAAAGAAATATATTGTCTAACAATTGGAATTAACCTTCCATCAAAAGTAGAAATGCTTCCATGCTTTTCAAAAAATAATTCAACTTTTTCTAATTTTTTTCTGCTTACTAATTTTAATAAAATTTCTCTTCCAAATTTTTTTGCTATAATATAATTAAACCATGCCCCCCCAATTGAACCTAATACTCCAACTAAAATTGCAAAACTTAAGTTTATTTCACCTTTATAAGCTAAGTAACCTGCTGGAATCATAACTACTTCACTTGGAAATGGAAAAAAAGAGCTCTCTAAAAACATTAAAATAAAAATACCAAGGTATCCAATTCTTCCAATAGAATTAACTAAAAACAAAGTTAAAGATTGATAAAACATTTTAATTTCTTTTATACAGCTTAATAATAAAATTATTTAATTTTTGTAATTTGTTTTTATATAAAAAAATAAGAAAGGAAGAAAATCCTGCAACTAAAATTGAACCCAATATATCAAAAGGATAATGAACACCACAATAAACTCTTGCAAGCCCTACAATTATACCAAGAAGTGAAAAAACTAAACCAATTTTTCTTGTTTTTTTAAAGTATAAGAGAATAAAA
>CAZBAB010000061.1:0-3659 GCA_964489815.1 Candidatus Woesearchaeota archaeon
ATATTGTTTCTTTAAATAAACATAAGAAGACATTCTGGAGAGAAAAGCAAAGAAAAATAATAAAATAAATCCAAACATTAAAAATCCTTTTTTATGAAAGAAATCAAGGACAAAAGCAGAAATAATTGAAAGAAATGCAAGAACAAAACCAGTAATTAAATTTCTTTTTGCAAACCACCTCCCACGATATTTCTCATCAACAATGTCTCCAACCCAAGAGAACCAAGCAGGTTGCCCAATATTAAATGCTACTATTGAAATTGAGAAAAATATTAAAAGCACTAAAGGAAGAACTTCTTTAATAAAACCATAATAAAATAAAAAAGCAATTGCTATTAAAGGAAGCCACATAAGTGCTTCTGTTAAAACAGCTTTGGTAACAACTTTTTTCCTTGTTGAATTTTTTAATAATTTTGGGGTTATTAATTGACTTAATGGGCCCAGTAATCCAGAAATAGAAGCAAAAAGAGCAACTAAAGAATTACTTGCATTTATAGCAATTGCAAAAGGGGAAATATATTGCCCTCCTAATGCTCCTTGTGCAGAAGCAAAAATTCCTTCTTTTATACTGTAAATTCTTCCTTTGTGTTTTTTATTTTCAATAATTGGATGTTTTTCCTCTTTTTTCATTCTCTTAATTTGCTAATTTACTTAATAAATTTTTTCTAGTTAGTTTTTTATAGTCTTTTCTTTTTTTTTGTTTATGACAAAAGAAAGATTTTATGTTACAACAGCAATTGATTATGTGAATGCAAAGCCACACATTGGGCATGCTTATCAAAAGATTATTGCAGATGTTTTGGCTAGATGGAATAGGCTGGCTGGCAAGGATGTTTTTTTTGTAACTGGCACAGATGAGCATGGAAGAAAAGTTCAGGAAGCTGCTGAAAAAGCAGGGGTTCCTGTAAAAGAATTTGTTGATTCTGTTGTTGCTGAATTTAAGAATGCTTGGAAGGCTCTTAATATAGAATATGATAGGTTTATTAGAACTACTGATAAAGACCATGAAAAAATTGTTAAGGAATTTATTTTAAAGTGCAATAAAGCAGGGGAGATTTACAAAGGAACATATTCTGGTTTGTATTGCACTGGATGTGAGAAATTTTATACTGAAAAAGAAGTTAAAGATAATTTGTGCCCTTTGCATAATAGAAAACTTGAGAAGATTAATGAGGAAACTTATTTTTTTAAATTAAGCAATTATACTAACAAACTTTTGAAATTATATAAAGAGAAACCAGAGTTTGTGCAACCAGAAATTCGAAGGAACGAGGTTATTAATCGTGTTAAAGAAGGATTAAGAGATTTATCAATTACTCGGACTTCTTTTGATTGGGGAATTCCTTTTCCTCTTGATAAAAAACATGTGGTTTATGTCTGGTTTGATGCTCTGATTAATTATTATACTGCTACTAGGAAAAAGGGCAAGGAGAAATTTTGGGGAAAACCAACTGTGCATTTAATTGGAAAAGATAATACATGGTTTCATACTGTTTATTGGCCTGCAATGTTAATGTCTGCTGGAATTGAATTACCAGGACGAACATTTAATCATGGGTTTTTGACTTTTAATGGCAAGAAAATTTCAAAATCATTGGGAAATGCAATTAATCCAAAGGTGTTGGTTGAAAAGTATGGGGCTGATACAATTCGTTATTTTGTTTGCAGGCATTTTCCTTTTGCTAGCGGTGCTGATGGGGATTTTGATGAAAAGGCTTTAATTGAAAGACATAATGGTGAGCTTGCGAATAAGTTAGGCAATTTAGTTTCACGTGTTTTAGGTTTAATTGAAAAGAATGGTCTTGAAAAAACAGAAAATTCCTTGAAGGTTGATATTAAAAAAATTAATTCTTTAATGGAATCTTTTGAAATTGATAAGGCTTTAAATGAGATTTTTGGTTTTATTGATTTGTGCAATGAGTATATTCAAAAAAAGAAACCTTGGGAAACAAAAGACAAAAAAGTTTTGTATGAATTAGCTGATTCAATTAAAAAGATTTCAATTTTACTTTATGCTTTTATTCCTGAGACATGTAAAAAAATATCAAAGCAATTTGGAGGTTATGAGTTTAATTTTAAAGAATTACATAAACCTTTAAATGCAAGGGCAAAAATAAAGAAAGGAGAGATTTTGTTTAAGAAGATTAATTAAAGATAAGAAAAAATTTATAAATAGTATTAAATTTATTTTATTACAAAAAAGGAGGTAAAAATGAACAAAGAGTTAATTATGTCAGGAATTATTGGTATAATTCTTGGATGGGCAGTTTGGACTGCAAATTTTCCTGCAGCTATTGTTGCCCTTATTGTTGGTTTAATCTCTTTAATTTGGGGATTAGTAGTTAAGAAATAAACCAAGGTTATATCAGAAAGTAAGTTAATTTTTTGATTTGTACATTTGTAAATCAAAATGGAAGAAGGAATTGTTGAATTTAGTGATTGGCTTAAATTAGATTTGCGTATAGCACAGATTATTAATGTTGAGGATATTGAAGGAGCAGACAAATTATATAAATTAACATTAGATGTTGGTAAACTTGGTGAAAGAGTTGTTTGTGCAGGACTAAAAGGATATTATTCAAAAGGGGAATTAATGTCTAAAAAGATAATTTTATTTTTTAATTTGAAACCCAGAGTAATGAGGGGAATTGAAAGTCAGGGAATGCTTCTTGCTGCAACAACATCAGATAAAAATAAAGTTGTTTTGATTTCTCCTGAAAAAGATATTGAGAATGGTTCTAAGGTGAGCTAATGAAATTAGTTTTTTTAGGTAAACAAGGTTCTGGAAAAGGAACTCAGGCAGAGATTATATCACGAGAGTTAGGATTATGTCATATCTCTACAGGAGATTTGTTAAGAAATACAAAAGGGAAAATTGGAAAGCAAATTCATTCTTTAATAGACAAAGGAGAGATGGTGAGTGATGAATTAATTTTTGAAATTTTAAAAAAAAGAATAAAGAAACCAGATTGTAAAAATGGGTTTATACTTGAAGGATTTCCAAGAAATTTAAAGCAAGCAATAATGCTTGAAAACCAAATAGATATTGATTTAATTATAGAAATTTATCTTCCAGATAATCTTGTAATAAATAGATTAATTCATCGTCTAAATTGCAGTAAGTGTGGAGCAGTTTTTAATTCAGTTACAAATCCTCCAAAAAAATCTGGAATTTGTGATTTTTGCGGGGGGAAATTAATTAAGAGGCAGGATGATAATAAACAAGCAATTAAAAAAAGACTTGAATTATATCATAAGAATTTCTGGCCAATCATAGATTTTCTTAGAGATAAAATAATAAGAATAGATGGAAGTAAAAAAATACCAGAGGTTACAAGAGAGATTTTAAATGCATTAGAAACCTTTTAATCTTCTAAAAATTCTTATTATAAAATGCTCTTTATCTTTGTCTGAATTATATTCTATTCCTATTAATTTTGCTGCAATTTCTTTGTAAGCTCTTGCTGCCTTGCTTTTTGGATGAGTATGAATTACTGCATCTCTTTCTTTTAAAGCTTCCTGCACTGAAAGGTCTTCTGGTATCATTCCAAGGATAGGGGCTTCCAGCATATCTTTAACTATCTCGGGTTGCATTTCAATTTTATTTTTTTTAACTCTTGTTACAATCACCCCCCGAACAGGCTTTTTTAATTTTTCTG
>CAZBAB010000062.1:0-3625 GCA_964489815.1 Candidatus Woesearchaeota archaeon
GGAGGTAAAAATGGGTAATATTAGAATAAGAATATTTTTAGGGATAATTCTTTCAATTTTAAGTGCGATACTTATTGTTCTTTCATTTGCACCATTCAATTTCTCTTTCTTGATTCTTGTTAGTTTTGTTCCTATGATAGTTTCTCAATATCTTCTATTTCCTCAAAATTTATCAAGTTTAGCAAAAGGAATAACAGTCGGAGGTTTTCTATTTGGATATCTATATGGTCTATTTTCAGGTTTTGGACTACATGCATGGTATATGAAATATCTACCAATAATAATTGGTATTCTAATTGTTTTTATTGATAAAAATTTAAGAAAGAATGACGAAAAAACAGGGTTCAAATATTTTATACTTGATGGAGTTTTTTCGTGGGTTGGAGTAGAATTGATAAGAACTTTTATACCAGCCTTTGGAACATGGGCTTTCTTATCTTATGCTTTTTATAATCAACCCTGGTTTATCCAACCAGTTAAAATTTTTGGAATTTTTGGTTTAGGTATCATTATTATGTTAACCAATTACTCAATAGGATTCCTGGTTATAAAAGTTTTAAATAATAAATTAAAATTAAATAAAGAACTTGATTTTGTTTCAATGAATTTTGTAAAAAAATGGTTTGTCGCTTCTTTAATTATTTTAATCTCTTGGAGCATTTTTAGTTTTAGTTTATTCACAAAACCAGGGGGAGAAAAAGTCAAAGTTGGAATTGTTCAAACTAATCCCTTTGATATGATTTCTCTTAACGATTTATGGGAAGGAAATTACACAGATGAGGAATTCGAAAATTTTAATAGAGAAGGACTTAATAGATTGTTTGAGGATACAAGAACTGCAAGTAATTTAGGTGCTAAGATAATCGTATGGCCTGAGGGTGCTTTAAGTTTTGATCCAAAGGTAGAAAATAGCGAAATTTTTATTAATCTGAGTAAAGAAACAAATTCATATCTTGTTATACCCTATGGGGTTAAAGAAGAAAGAGGGTATAGAAATGAAGTCACAATTCTTTCCCCTTATGGAAAATTTTTGGGAGTTTTTGGAAAAGATCATCCAGTTGTTTTTGCAGGCGAAACAAGTTTGACAAGGGGAACATACCCAGTTTATAAAACAGAATTTGGAAATTTAGGAACAATAATCTGTTATGATCTTGATTTTACTGATACTGCAAGAAAGGTAACAAGGAATGGAGCCCAAATACTTTTAATTCCTTCTGCAGATTGGCCTGAAATTGCATATAAACACTACACTCACGCAATTTTTAGAGCAGTTGAAAATAATGTTTCAATTGTAAAAAGTGAATGGGCTTTTGATTCCTGTTTTATTGACCCGTATGGAAGAATAATTAATAAAAGTGTAAATCCAGTTGGTGAAAGAAGAGTATTGGTTGAAGAGATTCCGTTAGGGAAAGGAAAAACACCACAGGTTTTTCTTGGTGATTATATTGGATGGGCATCACTTTTTGGTATGATTTTAATAATGATAATTAAGGGAAGAAAGAGTAAAAAGAATGTATAATGTTTATAAAGTTAAGAGTTTAAAAAATGGAAAAAGATAAAAAAATTATAACAAAAAAGATTGATAAAGTTGCAAATCTTGTGGCATATATAACAATTATTCTTTTTATGATTATTCAAATAGGAATAGTAGGCACTCTAAAAGAGAGAATTTTCAGTTTAGTTATAATGAGTATATTTTTAATTTTTTTTAGATTTTGGTTTCCAAAAATAGAAAACTCTCCTTTTTATATAAATATTTTCATATTTATAGAAACCTTGATGATTTTAATACCAATTTTTCTTAATTTTAATTGGGGCATATTTCCTTATCTATTTTTTATGTTATCAGCAATAAGTATGGTAAAACTTTCTCTTATAAATGGAATATTTTGGGTTGTTGGATTTGCATTAATTAGTTTTATTATTTATTCTATTCAGGGTGGCTTATATGTTGGGTTAATATACTCACTTATTTATGGTGTTGGTTCATTCTTTTTTGGTAGTTTCGGATATGCTCTAAAAATTTCAATTGAGTCTAAAGAAAAAACAGAAAAACTTCTTCAAGAATTAAAAGAGGCACATGAAAAGTTGAAAGAATATACAAAAAAAGTTCAGGAGCTTACAATTCTTGAAGAAAGAAATAGACTTTCAAGAGAGATGCATGACTCTATTGGGCACCATCTTGTTACAGTTTCAATTGAGTTAGAAATTTTAAAGAAAATTTTATCTGAAAAAAAACCAGATAAAGCAAAAAAAATAATTGAAGTTATAAAAAATGAAATTAGTAAATCTCTGGATGATTTAAGAAATGTTGTTAAAACGCTAAGAAAGCCTGTTGAATTAGAATTAAATATAAATGAATCCTTGAAAAATTTAGTATATTCTTTTACATCAATAAAAAATATAAAAGCAAAACTTGAAATAGATGAAAATATTTTAGATTTAAAAGAAGATTACAAGATAACTATCTTAAGAGTGTGCGAGGAAGCTCTAACAAATATTGAAAAACATTCAAATGCAACAGAAATATGGATAAAATTAAAAAAAGAAGAGGGTAATCTAATTCTTACTGTTGAAGATAATGGAGTTGGTTTTCCCAATGAAATAAAAGAGGGATCTTTTGGTTTAATTGGTATGAAAGAGAGGGCAAATATATTTAATGGAAAATTTTTATATGAAAATAGAGAAGAGGGTGGAGCAAGAATAGTTTTTTCTCTACCTTTTAAGGAGGGTTAAAGATTTGAGTGAAAAGATAAAAATATTAATTGCCGATGATCAAAAGCTGATAAGAGAAGGGTTAAAGGTACTTCTTGAGATGGATGATAAGTTCATAGTTATAGGCGAGGCTTCCAATGGACAGGAGGCAGTTGATTTATATATAAAATTAAGACCAGATATAGTTTTGATGGATATACAAATGCCGGTGATAAATGGTGTTGAGGCAATAAAGAAAATTTTAGAGTTAAATAAAGAGGCAAAAATAATAATTTTAACAACATTTGATGATGATGAGTATGTTTATGAAGGTTTAAAGAGTGGCGCTCTTGGTTATATCTTAAAAGATACTTCAATTGAAAAACTTTCTGAATCAATAAAAATTATTCATCAAGGTGGTGCATTAATTGAACCATCAATAACAAAGAAAATTTTGAGTGAACTATCTAAAATAGAAAAGGGTCAAAAACAAAAAGAAGATTTGATTGAAGAGTTGAGTGTAAGAGAAAAAGAAATTTTATCATTAATTGCAAAAGGATTTTCAAATAGAGAAATAGCAGATAAATTGTTTTTATCAGTAGGAACCGTAAAAAATTATGTTACAAATATTTTACAAAAATTAGAGGTAAAAGACAGAACTCAGGCAGCAGTAAAAGCAAAAGATTTAGGTTTAATTTAAATTTTTTAACTATGCCTTCAAAATTTTCATTTTTATAGAATTAAAGAGATTTCAAAAATTTTATGAGAAAAAATTTAACTTATCAAGTGAGGTATTTTTTTATGATGGGGGCTATGTTAAAGGCTTTCTTTTCAGCTAAAGGAGTCTCTTTTATGGTGGAAAGGAAGAGGTCAACGATTTCTGGGTTGAATTGGGTGCCTCTTCCCTCCTCCATGATTTTTAGTGCCTCTT
>CAZBAB010000063.1:0-3605 GCA_964489815.1 Candidatus Woesearchaeota archaeon
AACTGAGCTACTGAGGCATAATTTATATTATTTTAAAAAACCCTTCCTTTTTAATTCATTTATTTGCTGCTCATTATATTTTGCTATGATATCTCCTCTGTCATCTGGCTGCGCTTCCCAAGGCCTAACAAGAACAACCATATCAAGATCTATCCACATATCTCTTTTTTTTGACCCGGGAATTCTGCAAATCCGTATTTTGTCATCCATACAATAAACCTTAAAATGAGCACCTCCTAACTTCTCCTCAACAATCCCAATAACTTCATTTCCTTCCGGCAGTCTTAATTTTGTTTCTTCCATAAAACCATTTTATTGTTTAATTAATAAAAAGATAATTTTATCTAAATTCCTTTTTAGGTGAGTTTTATTAAGTTGAAATTAATTAGGTTATGATGGTAGAATTAGAGTTAATGGATCGTGTTCAATTTATATATGAATTGGCATTGGCGCAATTAGAATTAAAAGGATTAGGAGCAAATTTTGATGTTGCAAACAGTTTAAGGAAATTTATTCTGAAAGAGGGGGATGAAGATTTATTAGTTAAGAGGGTGGCTTACTTTAAAAGGATAAATGGAAAAACTACAATTTATGAGAGATTAGTTCAATATAATCAAACTAAATCCATAAATCAATACCTTACTCATTGGATTTATCCATATAAAGGAAAATTTCATCCTCAAATGATTAGGGCATTACTTAATTTTATTGGATTAAAAGAAGGAGAAACTGTTTTGGATCCTTTTATTGGAAGTGGAACAACCGCAGTAGAATCGCAAGTTATGGGGATTAATTGCATAGGAGTTGATATTTCTCCACTTTGTGTTTTACAATCAAAAGTAAAAACAGAGTCTGTTTTTGTTTTAGATAAAATTGAGAAGATAAAAGATGGAGTTATTAAAATAAATAATTCTAATTTTGGCTTAAGTAGTTTTAATACAAAAGTATTAACTTTGCAGAAGTTTATAGAAAACATTACTGATGAAAAAGTTAAAAATTTCTTTAAAATTGCAGAAATGATTGCTCACAGTGATGCAAGTAGAAGAAAAAAGAATTTTACTCAATCATTTTCTATAAATGTTGAAAAAATGCTGGCATCAGTTAGAGATTTTAAAAAAAGTATTAATGAATTGAATTTGAAACTAGGGAAAGTAGATATTAGAAGAGGTGATGCTAGAAAATTAGATTTGGAAGATGGAAGCATTGATGGAATAGTTACCTCTCCACCATATTCTATAGCTTTAGATTATATAAAAAATGATTCTCATGCTTTGAAGGCTTTAGGATATGATACTACAAAAATAAGAGAGGAATTTATTGGGGTTAGAGGAACAGGCGCTAGGAGGATTGATTTATATAATGAAGATATGATGAAAAGCATAAATGAAATGTTTAGAGTCTTAAAACCAGAAAAATACTGCGTCATAGTTTTAGGGGATGCTACTTATCAAGGAAAGAGAGTTGAAACTGTTGATTTTATTATCAAATATGCAGAAAAAATAGGATTTAAACTTGTTAAAAACATAGACAAAATAATTTTTGGCTTGTATAATGTTATGCAAAAAGAGAACATTTTAATATTCAAGAAACCTGAGATAAGAAAATGAAAGATAAAGATGTTGAATTTGAGCTTGAAAATTTGAAAGATTTTGCAAAAAAAGTTTTACAACCAATTAAAGAAGTTGCCTTTCCTGTTATTGTTGAAGCTACAACAGGAAAAAAGATATTTATAGTTGATTTAGAAAAGGAAGAAGACAGAGATTTGATAGAATCAATTAAACATAGTGCTCATGAAGTTTCTAGAAAATACTATGAGGAAAAAGAACTTATTGGAAATAGACCTAATGATGTGAGCGAACCTTTAGAACAAGTTTTTGTGGATGAATTAATTAGTACGGGGATGGAAGCGAAAAGACTTAAAAAGAAAGGATATCCTGATTTAGAATTAGTAGATAAAGCAGATAGAGTAACTTATATTGAAATAAAAGTTTCTAGAGTTGAAAATGTAGAAAAAGGTTCACCAAGAAACTTTTATTATAAACCATCAAAGAAAACAAAAATAAAAGAAGATGCTAGACACTTATTGTTAGGTTTCATAATCAAAGAAACAACACCAAAGCATTGGAAAATTGTAGGATGGAAATTGGTAGATCTATGTTATCTTAAAGTGAATTTTAAGCCAGAATTCAATGCAGATAACAAAGAAATCTACAAAGAAGAATCTATAATCGCAGAAGAGTGGATGGAGAGATAAATTTTGCCTAATTTTTATTATTCAAATATTTATATGGATGAATTACTAATTCTATTTCTGCTTGCACTAAACATTATTTTAATTTATCTTCTTTTTACAGAAATAAGAAAAAGGGGAAAAATTAGGGAAGAAGCAATTAAAAAAAGCAGGCTTGTTTTGGAGGGAAAATTCAAAGAACAATTGGCACCTTTCTTGCCAGAATTTGGATTTAATCCTACAGATGCAAGATTTATTGGATCTCCAATAGATTTTATTGTTTTTGATGGAAGTTCTGAAAATAACATTAGGAGAATTGTTTTTCTTGAGGTAAAATCAGGAGAAAGCAAACTCACAAAAAAAGAAAACCAAATTAAGGAGAATATTGAGAAGGGAAGAGTTGAGTTTAAAGAATTGAAAATTTAATTTATCCAAAGGTAAATTCCTTCATTTGAATTTTAGTGCAATTTCCTTCAAATACTGCTGTGTTATTTTGATAATTTAGAGTTCCTGAAAATCCGTACACTTTACTTAAATCATCTATCTCTGCCTCAATTTTTCTTGGTTCGGTAGTTTTTATCTTTCCTTTTGTTATTGTTAATTCTGCGATTTTTAAATTTGATATTATTAGTTTCTCAAAATTTTTGTTATTTGCCTGTATTTTTGATTTTCCATAAAGCTTAAAATTTTCTGCTGAAATTTCTAATGCAGTTCCAGAAATTGAGAAATTCTTGAAATTAATTACTCCTGTAAAATTATTTAAAAACAAATCTCCTTTAACTGACAGGTTTTTATTATCAACATTTAAATAATAATCTCCTTTTAATTTTAAATAGAGTTTTGTTTTGAAACCTATTTTTAACTCATTTAATTCCTTTGTTGACAAAGACAAGACAATATTTCCGTTAAAATTTGTTTCTTTATTAGAAATCTTGTTAATAAATTCTTTAACTGATGAATACATATCTGTTAGCGATGCAGAGAAATTTGGTGAGAAAAATGGCAGCACTCCAAGAGAAACCAACACTATAAGAATTAAAATTGTCGCAGGAATTTTCCAATCCATTATTTATTTTGTTTTTTTATTAATATATGGAGATAATTAAAAAGGTTGACAACAAGTTTCTTAATAGGACTGAATTAGACCTGAAAATACCTCACAAAAATCAACCCACTCCAACAAGAGAATGGTTGAAATCAGAAATTGCAAAAGAGTTCAAAGCAGAAATGGAAAATATAAAAATTAAATATATATTCTCACAGAAAAATAGAGATTACTCAATAGCAAAAGTTTTCATTAATCAAACAAGTTAGACTTCTGTATAATACACAGGAAGAAGTGAGAATATAATGAATGAAGGATAGCAACTTTTTT
>CAZBAB010000064.1:0-3414 GCA_964489815.1 Candidatus Woesearchaeota archaeon
TTTCTTTTCCTGTCTCAAATTCTGCTACTTGCAATACTCTTCTAATCCCTTTTCTTCTATCTCTAAACATTACCACATTTAAATCAACTGCCTTCAAAAGATTTGGAGGAATACTTAAGGGAGGATTAATTAACCTTGAGATAGTTTCTGCTGCAGTATCTGCATGCAAAGTTGCATAAACTGAGTGTCCTGTATGCATTGCTTCAAATAAAACTTGTGCTTCTTCTTTTTTTCTCATCTCCCCCAATACAATTCTATCAGGCCTCATTCTCAAAGAATTAACAAGAAGATTTAACATTGAAACCTCTCCTTTTCCCTCGGGATTTGCAGTTCTTGTAAGTAAAGGGCACCAGTAAAGAAATTCTGGAAGCATTAATTCTCTTGTATCTTCTATTGAAATTAATCTTTGATTAGGAGGAACAAAAGGCATAATAGCATTTAAAAGAACAGTCTTTCCAGAAGCAGTTCCCCCGGAAATCAAAATATTCATCTCAAATTCTACTGCCAACCAAATTAAAGCAGCTAATTCCAAATTCAAGGTTTTATTTTCAATTAGATTAACAATTGTCCAAGGATCTCTTGCAAATTTTCTTATAGTAATAGTATTTCCTTTAGTTGAAATTGGATAAAGTACTGCATTTGCTCTATCTCCTGTAACGATATGAGCATCTAAAAGAGGAGATAAAACATTAATTTGCCTTCCAACTCTCCTTGCAATAATATTTGCATAATTATTTATTTTATCCTCTTTATCTATTCTTATATTTGTTTTAATCCATCCATATTTTTTATGATAAACTCTAATGGGCTCCTTACTACTTAATATAACAATTTCCTCTAATTGAGGATCATTAATCAAAAATTCTAATCTCCCAAGTCCAACCATTTCTTGAATTAAAAGTCCTGTTAAAAACTGAGCTTTCTCCTCTCCTAATGTCGGAACTTTTTCCTTTAACATTTTTTGGATTTGAGTATTAAATCTTCTTTTCAAAATATCAATTGCTTTTTTATCTGAAAGTTCTGTTGCTCCGAGAGTCCCAATAGAAATCATTTCTTTTCTAATGTTATCTAACAAAGCAGAAGTTCCTTTTTCTAACTCTGGCATTTCAAGATTGTAAATAATACCTTCATAACCACGCCCGATTGAAATTTTCACCTCTGCATTATCTAATTTTATAGAATATTGCTCTAAAATCTTCTGATTTTTTAGTTTTATATCTTCTTTAGAAAACTGCTCAGAAGTTTGCTTTAATTCTTCCTCTTTTATTTCTTTTTCATTTAATTTTTTATTTATAGGATTTTTTTGAAGACTCTTCTTTTCATTAAATTCTTCTTCAAGTAATCTTTGAGAAGTTTCCTTATCTTCTTGTTTTAATTTATTTCTTCTAAAAATTTTATTAATTAATGAAAAAGATTTATTGGGCTTATTAAAATTTTCTTCTGGATTCTCTTTTATTTTATTTTCTTCATCTTTTAAATCATTAAACAAAACACTTTTCTTTTGGATATCTCCTTTTTTATTAAAAATATTTTCTTGATTTTTATTAATCTTCTTATTTAATTCTTTTTTTGTTATTTTTTTCTCTATTTTATTTACTCTAATTTTTTTCTTTTCTCTTCTTTTTTTATTAGATTTTTTATTTTTTATCATTCTTCTTTTTTATTTAATTATTTATTTTTAATTTTCTTAGATTCTTTCTCATACATCTTTTTCTTATCTTTCTGCTCTTTTTTTTGTATTTTATTTTCTTTGCTTTTCTCTTCTCCACCAAATAATTTCTTCTTTTGTGTTATGTCTTTTTTTGCTTTTAAAATAACCTCTGGTTCTAAAAAAGCTGGGTAATTTATTGTAACTAAACCTTCTTCCTCAAAAATTTTACTCCATTCTAATGCTTTTTCTTTAGGAATATCAAAACTTTTAGCAATAGTAGAAATTTTTAATTTCTCATTTGCTAATAACATTTTATAAAAATTATCTAAATCTGTATATGTTAATCCTCCCTTTTTATGAACAGATACTATATTACTCTGAAAATTCTTTTTATTTCTTATCTCCTCTTTAAGATATTTTATAATAAGAAATAAAATAAATAAAAGAACAAGAACCCATAATATTAAAAAAACTTTCATCTGCGTAGTTAAGTTCCTTAATTTTTGAATTAAAATAATATCATTTATAGCCTTTCCAGAAATTACCCTGTTTCTTGAAAAACCACTAAAAAAAACAAATCCTACTATTAAAAAAACCAAAACTACAAAGATTATCTTATCTAAATTTTTCATCTCCTCTTTTGCAAAATTTTATAAAAACCTGGAGTTTAATAAAAAAGAAGGAGGAAGTTATAAATGTTACGGAAAAGAGGGCAAGTGGGTATGGAGTACTTAATCATTGTTAGTTTTATTACCTTTGTTATTATATCAATGGTAGTTGTAAGTTATTATTATATTGATTCTTCTAAAAAAAGAATGAATGATAATCAAATAGAAAGCCTTGGAAAAAGTATTGTTAATTCAGCAGAATCTGTTTTTTATGAAGGGGCACCATCACAAATTATTATAACTGTATATATACCAAAAGGTGTTCAATCAATTCAAGTTACTGATTATGCTCTTATTATAAATTCTTCAAGTACAGCAGGAGTTAGCACAAGAGCTTTTATATCAAAAGTTAAACTTAACTCTGTATCAGGGATACTTGCAACAGAAGGGACCCACAATTTATTAATTAAAGCCAGCTCTGACAGGGTATTTATTGAAAATGCATAAAAAAGCACAAGTAGGTATAGAATTTCTATTTCTTATTTCTGCAGCTTTATTTTTTTTTATGATAATTATTGCAGTTATCTACGCAAATATTGGAGAAAAGCAAAATGAAAAAGAAGCAAAAGAAGTTAAACAGCTTGCATTATTAATAAAAGAAGAGATTGACATTGCACATGAGACCTCTAATGGGTATCACAGAGTTTTTTATGTTCCAAAAACAATTGAAGGAAAAAATTATATTATAAAAATACAAGAGGGGCATATATATGTTCTCACAGATAGAAATTCAGCATCATATAAAATAAAAGAAGTTATTGGAAGTATACAAAAAGGAAAGAACATAATAAAAAAAGAAAATGAAACAGTTTATCTCAATACCTAATTCAAAGAAAGGACAAATTTTTGGACTTGATTTAATGTTTGGAGTAATAATAATTTTAGTTGGCATAATGAGTATTTATTTATATTCTATTAATTTTTTTGAGAGCTCTGAAACAAATTTAAAAAAAATGCACTATGATTCTAATTTCGTCTCTTCACAAATCCTATCAGAAGGCTATCCCATTAATTGGACAAAAAACAATGTTAATATACCAGGAATTTTAACAAATAATAAAATAAATCAAACAAAATTAGATAGAATTTATAATT
>CAZBAB010000065.1:0-3406 GCA_964489815.1 Candidatus Woesearchaeota archaeon
CAAACTCTTTTTTAAGAATATCAAAAATTTGTGGTTTGATTTTTATATTGGTTTTGGATTTTTGATTCTCTATTGCCTCAGAAAGTTCAGAAACATTTGATTCAACAATTTTATCTGTTATTTTTTTAACTATTTGCCCTTGAACCAAAAAACTTTTGTCGTCGCAATTAATCAATTCAGCAACATTCTTTCCAAATTTAATTATCATCTTGTTTTTATTAACTAAAGCTAAATCACATCTTTGCGAGTATTCAATTAAATCATTTATTAAAATTGAAGCATCCTTCCGGGCATTATTAACCTTGTGTGAATCTAATTTTCCTTTTTTAAATTCAGTTCTTGCAGTAACAATATTCTTTAAAATTCTTAAATGATGGCCTGAGAACTTTCCTTTTTTAACAAAATTTTCCTCAAATTCAGCAACTAATTTTTCTTGTGATTTTTTTCCAAGGATGGCTTTTAATAAATTAAAAGTATCTTTATAAATGTCTTCAATAGTTTTTTCTTGAACTCTTTTTTCAATTTGTTTTCTTAATTCTTTTAATCTTTTTAAATAATCTTCAGTGTTCTTAACTAATTTATCAACTAATGCTCCTTTAATCTCTTTAATTTTCTCATGCTCATAATCTTTGTAAATTTTCACAACTTGAGCAAGAATATTAATGTACTTCTTTTCCAGCATTTTTTCTTTTTCAAAAAATGTTTTGGTCATATCCTGAACAACTTGTTTAGGTGTTGGTGGGGGATTTCCATAAAGCATTAATAATGCTTGGCTTGGGGTTAAGACACTCCAATAAATATCATGAATTACTATGTCTAACAAAGTTCTTTTAGCACGTTTTACAGTATTATCCCCCATGCTCATAAACATATCAATTGCTTCAGGAGAGGGTTTTAATTTACCCATTCTTAAAAGTGCTTTCCAAGGCAAAAAAGTTCCCCTGTCATAAAGAGGAACTCCATCTCTTATGAAAGTAAACATTACAGGGTGGGCATCCTTAACGCTTTCCCAGAAATCAGTTAATAGATATGGCTGAACATTTAATAAGTTTTTTTTAACACCAGCCAAAGCATTTGCTTCAGAAATATATCCAAGAATAATACTTCGTAATCTTTCTTTTAATTCTAAACGGGGCATTCTTTTAACATCAGTATCATTAATAATTACAAAAACATCAACATCAGAATCCTTATGTGCATCCCCCCGAACTAAACTTCCAGCAAGAACATAACTTACAACATATTTTTCAAATTTTTGTAATACAAGTGATTTATGAATAGAAGCAACCCTTAGTTTTTCCAATAATCCATCATCATATAATGAAAGAGACATGCTAATAGAACTAACAATATCAAATTTACTATCTAAACAAGCTTCCCACACATCAACAGGAGTTTTAATCTGCAACCAGATTTTTTGTTTTATTTTCTCTAATTCTTTAATTAAATCCTGTTTTATTTTTGGAATTTCCTTTAATTTCTCTTCAGGAATAATCATGTAAAGATGAATCATCTTTTCAGTCTCTTTTGGAACTTCTTCTTCTTCAATAAAAAAATGAATTGTCTGTGGAGGCAAAATACTAATTGCTTTTGTATAAGGGTATTTTTTTAGAATATATTTCTTTAATTTATTTAATTCTTTTTTTACTTTTTCTGTTTCTTTCTGAACTTGGGGGGCTTTTGGAAGGATTTTTTCTTTAGATGAATATTTCAAATCCATTCCAGGAATTTCTTGGGGCTTGTCATTTTTTTCCATAGTAACAAAATGAAAATCCTATTTATAAACATTTCCTAAGGAGCACCACTAAAATTATTTGTTTTAAATTATTGCAAAATAAAAAAATTTAAAAATGATAATTCGCAAGAAGGAATACAATGGCTTCAGCATTAGCATCACATTTAGAAAAAATTTTGTTGATTACAGAAGGAAAATTAATCTCTCAAAAAGATTCTAAATTTTTAAAACAAACAATTTATGATTTAAAAACAGGAAAGCCAATTATTCAGGAGGAGATAAGAAAATTAACAAGAAAATTAATTAAGCAAGCAAAATTTTATAGAAATAATAATTCTTATGCTTATTTAATTGGAGAGAGGTTTTATAATGTAAAAGAAATTCCTTCTTTAGCTGAGGATATTCTTAAAAGAGGAGGAAAATTTTTAGAGAAGCATAATCAAAAATTTTTATTTCAAATGTCAAGGATATCTGAAGCAGATACTTTATCAGTTAAGCAAGTTAATTATCTTGAAGTTTTGCATAAACGCTTAGAGGAAGTAATTTTACCTTTTTTAGAAGGAAAAAAGTTTATTCCTTCTTTTTATTCTTATAATCCAAGAATGTATGGAAGGATAGATTCTTTAATAAGATTTGCAGTTAATGGAAAAATGGCTGGAGCGAAAGGAATAAATTGGTTAGAAGAAATAAAACAAAAATGGTATGACCCAAAAGAAAAGAATTTAGGTTTTTTAAGAAGCTCTTTAAGAGATTATTTGGAAAAAAAGCACAGATTAAATCAATTTGGAGATTATAAAAAGATTATTAGTGACTTAGAGAGATTTTATTCTTTACAAAACTAAAACTTTAAATGCGCGAGCCGGGGGTCGAACCCGGGTCACAACGTTGGCAACGTTGTATACTAACCACTATACTACTCACGCTTAGCTTTTATTGGATTTTCTAATTTAAAAAATTAATGAAAAATTTATAAAAAGAGATAAGTAAAAGTTTTGTTGAAAATTAGCTCTTCTTTAAAAAATGAAATAAAATTAGTAAAAGAGAAAAATAATCTAAAAAAAATACAAAACAGATTTCTATACTCCTAGGAAAAAAGATATTTTTCAAAATGGAAAATGGGAAAATAAAAATGGTCCATCGAGGAATCGAACCTCGGCTTCTTCGGTGTAAACGAAGTGTTCTACCATTAGACTAATGGACCACATAAAAAAATACTCAATTCCAATTAAAAAACTTTCGATTACTAACATTTTTAAAACAAATTTTCTTTAAGTCAGTGAGGTGAAATGTTAATACCTATTTTTGGGGCTTTGAGTTTGGCAAGTGGAACAATTTTAGAGAGATTTATATTAAAGAAAAAAAGCATACAGCCAAAACCATATCAAACAGCAAGTTTTCTTGCAGTTGTGTTGCTTATGCTCCCTCTTGTTGGTTTTTTTTGGAGGATTGATACACTAGCTTATTCTTTTAAAAATATTTTAATTTTTTTAGTAGTAATCGTATTGGCTTTAATTGCAAATTATCTTATGTATTTCTCTATGAAGTGGGAGAAGATAAGCAACTTAGAACCTGCAAAAATGATGGAGCCTCTTTTCATTGTTTTAATTGCATTGGTTTTTAGTTTTTTTATTGATGGAGGAATGTATGCTCGTAATTTTAAATTAATTATTC
>CAZBAB010000066.1:0-3275 GCA_964489815.1 Candidatus Woesearchaeota archaeon
CAAGAAGAGGCACAAAAAGCAGGGCTTTTGGATCCAAATGGAAAGATAAAAGAAAAGTTACTTAAAGAAGGAAAAGAGAAAAAACAAGAAAACAATGTAACTCCTGCATGGGAAAGAGCAACATGGATTATTATGAAAAATTTTGGAGCAGCTACATTCATGCGAGAAATGATAAATAATATAGCTTTTAGGTTTGTTCAAGATTCTGAAAAAAGAGCAACTGTAGAAATAATCACTACTTCTCTTGCAGCAGGATATAGTGTATGGAAAACTGCTATAGATCTTACTACTGCTCCAAAAGGAGGAGGAAAAGCTATATTAAGAGGTAGTTTTGGCAATTGGGTTCAAGCAAAACATTGGTTAGGACTTAGTGGAGGAGCATGGCTAGGAATTATAACAATGGCAATTACTGCTGGTGTAATGCTCTCCAAAAAACAACACAAGCAAGAAATAGTAACATTTACTTGTTATCCATGGCAAGCCCCAAAAGGAAGTGATAATTGTGATAAATGCAATAATCAAGTATTGCCTTGTTCAGAATACCAATGCAGAAGTTTAGGACAAAGCTGTCAATTAGTAAATCCTGGAACAGACAAAGAAAAATGTGTTTCAATAAATAGAAATGATGTAGAATATCCAACAATCTCTGCTTGGAAAGATGCTCTTCCAGATGGATATAAATATTCTCCAAAGAAATTAACCTTTCCTTCTACAGGGGATAGAGGTGTTAAAATTCTTTATACAAGCTCAACAGACGGGTGTGTTCCTGCATTTACTCCTTTGAGTTTTGGTGTAAAACTTAATGAAGTTGCAAGATGTAAAATAGATACTGAAAGAAAAAAAGGTTTTGAGAATATGAGTTTCTTTTTAAGTGGAGGACTATTATTAAAAAACCACACTTTTGTTTTAAGTCTTCCTGGAGAAAGTGCTTTAAAAGCCAATAATATAACAATAAAAAACAATGGAGAATACTCTTTATATATAAGATGTCAAGATGCAAATGGAAACTCAAATCCAGCAAATTTTGTATTTAAATATTGTGTTGAAAAAGGCCCAGATACAACACCTCCTTTAATTGTTGCAACAAGCATATTAAATAATATGCCAATCAGGTATGAACAAACAGAAGTAGACAACTTTGAAATTTACACAAATGAGCCAGCAGAATGCAAATGGAGCCATACAGACCAAGATTATGAAAATATGGAAAATAGTTTTGTCTGCTCAAATAATTTAGAACAAATAAACAGCCAAATGCTATACACCTGCACAACAAAATTAACTGGATTAAAAGACAGAGCAGAAAATAAATTTTATTTCAGATGTAAAGACCAGCCAAATGTAGTAGAAGAATCAAAACGAAATACAGACAAGCAATCTTATGAATTTACTTTATTAGGAACACAACCATTATACATTGATGAATTTGAACCAAAAAACACAACAACAATAAAAGATTCAACTGCTTCAATTAAAGTAACTTTAAAAGCAAAAACAGCAGAAGGATATAAAGACGGAGAAGCAATTTGCTATTATAGTGATAATGATGAAAATTATATTCAATTTTATAACACTAATTCTTACACACATTCTCAGGATTTATATTTGCCAGAAGGAGACTACACTTATTATATAAAATGCGTTGATTTAGGAGGAAACAGCGACAAAATAAAAACAAGTTTCCATGTTGAATCAGACACAGAATCCCCAATAATTGTAAGAGCATATAATGAAGAAAATAAACTAAAAATAATAACAAATGAATTAGCTAGATGCTATTATAGCAACCAAGACTGCAATTTTCAGCTTAAAGATGGAATAGAAATGCAAACAATAGACAATATAAACCACTTCACAGATTGGAGCACTCAAAATTCTTTCTATATAAAATGCGAAGATGAATATGGAAATCAACCAGCAGGACAAGATGTATGCAGTATTATTGTAAGACCAAGTGAAATTCAAAACCAAGAATAAAATCTAAATCTTTTTAACAATTTAGTATTAATTAAAGTTCTCAAATAAAATATTCTCATAACTTAATTTAGGAACTAAAATTTAAACATTTAATTTTAAGGCAAAAAGAAATTTTAATTTTATACAATTAACTCCCCTCTACCAGAATGATAAGTGTGATGAAAAAAGATTAATTCATTAGCAAGATTTATACAAAAATTTTCCAAAGTTTTTAATTTTTCATTAGATAAACTCTTAAAGTCTCTTAAATCTTTTGCTACTAAATTTGTTTGGAAAAGAATTTCATTAACCTGCCTGCTTCTTGTTTTTGAATATTCTTCCCAATATTCTTTATATTTTTCTCTTTCAGGAGGAATGGCATGAAATAAAACATTATAAATTTCTCCATTAGAAATAACTTCAGGCTCTTCTCCTTGAGTAATTTCATCAAGTAATTGGAACAAATTTTTTACTGATTCATCATTTTCTCCTTTATTTAATCTATAATTACAAAGATCTAATGCAGCTTCAGAAACAAGTTCAAATAATTCAGAATCTCTAGGATTAAATTCAACAAGATATTCCATTTTTAAAGCAATTATTCAATTATTTAAATAATTAATGTAGTGAGGAATATATTAATGTATTGGAAATTTTATTAATATAAATTTAACTAAAAAAAGCTATATAATAAAATTCTAAGATTTAATGTATAACTTTATAAATCTTAATTTTTTATATTAATTATGGAAAAAAGAGGACTCATTAAAAATTCTCATGCTCTTGCTTTTAGGAAAAAGAGAGGGCAAATGAAGTTATCTTTTGGAATGATTTTTTCAATTATCTTAATTATATTTTTTCTTGGATTTGGGATTTTTGCAATTATGAAATTTCTTGACATGCAAAAAGCAACTCAAATTGTACAATTTAAAACAGCTCTTCAAGAAGATATAGATAAAATATGGAAAAGTTCAAAAGCTTCACAAGAAGTAAGTTATATTCTTCCAAATTCTATAAAACAAGTTTGTTTTGTTAATTTTTCAAAAGGACTTGATGAGGCACACAAAGACTTAGCCAGAGTTTATACAGGCTATGAAAATATGGCATTTTTCCCTGTTGGTTCAGGAAAAGGAAATGATGCAACAAAAATAAAAGATATTGATATAGAAAGCATAACATCTGAGAGGAATCCTTATTGCATTCCAGTAAAAAAAGGAAAAGTATCTATGAAGCTCTCAAAAGCAGATGGAGATGCCTCAGTTAAAATATCAAGAATTTCTTAATAAAAATTTAACACTCTAAAAAAACTTAAAAGCGCT
>CAZBAB010000067.1:0-3239 GCA_964489815.1 Candidatus Woesearchaeota archaeon
AAAGGTATGGACAGCTCTTCTCTCAAGAGGAACTTCTACTGCAGGAGAATTAAGCACTATTTCTGATGTTCCAAGGTCAAGAACATATGATATTTTAGAAAGCTTAGAAAAAAAGGGATTTATAATTATGAAGCTTGGCAAACCAATTAAGTTTGTTGCCTTAAAACCAGAAGAAGTTGTTGAAAGGGTTAAAAAGAATTTATTAGCTGAAACAAAAGAAAAAACTAAAAGATTAGAGAAATTAAAACAAGACACTGTTCTTGAAGAGCTTAGCACTTTATTTACAAAAGGAGTAAAATTTGTTGAACCAAGTGATTTATCTGGAAGTTTAAAAGGAAGACAGAATATTTATAACCATTTAGATATGATGATTAGAGATGCTGAAAAAACAATTACAATTGTAACAACAAATGAAGGATTAAATAGAAAATTTGAGGCTTTAATGCCTAGTTTTGAACAAGCTAAAAAAAGAGGAGTAAAAATAAGAATAGCTGCTCCAATTGATAAAAATAATCTAAAAGTTGCAAGGGATTTAAAGAAAGTTGCAGAAGTAAAAAATATGCAACAATTAAAAGCAAGATTTATAATTATTGATTCAAATCAAATAATGTTTATGGTTCTTGATGATGAAAAATTCCATCCAAATTATGATTTAGGTGTTTGGATTAGCACTGAATTCTTTGCACAAGCATTAGAACAATTATTTGAACTTGCTTGGAAAGAAATGAAGTCAGTAAGATAAATTAGTTTCACAAAAATTTCTAAAGAAATTTTTTTAAAATGCTCGTCAACGCAGTTACTTCGCATAATGAAATCTGTTAGATAAATTGTGTTTATAAAATTAGATAATTCTAAATCTTAAGAATAGCATAAATAGGATAATGGTCTGAAGCTTTATCTGTTAATTGATTTTTTATAATCCCGGATTCTAAGACCCTTATGTCTTTAGAGCAAAAAATATAATCAATTCTAGAATAATCTGGATTTGTTCCAATAAGTGGAGTATGATAAGAGTAATCCCACTTCCTATTCTTTTTTTTGAAAGTATCTATTAATTTTTCTTTTAATAAAAAACTAATTGTCTTTCCTGTTAATATTTGTTCTACTATTTCTTTTGCTTTGTACTTGTCTTCTGGCTTGAAATTATTTCTAAAAGCTTTAATTAATCTTTTTTTATCATAATTGTCTGATTTTGAAAAAGCATTAAAATCCCCCCCAATTACATATGGCAATTTTCTATCCCTAATTACTGTCTTAAACCATTGCATTCTTTGATATTCATTATGGTAGGGGTCTGGGTGAACTCCATCTACCATCAACCTTTTGTTTTTTATCTTGATAAAAGCCCTAACAAATCTTGAGTGCTTTGTGGTGTAATCATGAGACTCAATTATGGGATATCTTGATAAAATTCCTACACCCCAATCATTTTCTTTATTAGCATCACAACCAAATATCCCATATCTATAATTAAATATCTTTTTATAATCCTGGCAAGGCTTTCTTGGTGGTTTTGTTTTTATAAAATTTGCTTCAGTAAGAATTAAGATATCTGGGTTTTCATTTTCTATAACTTTTTTAGCTATCTCTTGTCTTTTTAAATCATGCTTATATAATCCCTTTTTATCCTTATAATAAAATCCTTTCAAAATATTAAAAGCTATTATCTTTATTTCCATGTTTCTCTATAAAATTTACACTTCTATAAAACAATTAAAAAAATATAAAAATTAAAAAATAAATTTATTTCTTTTTAACAGCTTTTTTCTTAATTTTTTTCTTTACTTTGCTCTTAGATTTTTTCTTTGCTTTCTTTTTTGTTTTTTTCTTAACAACTCTTTTTTTTGTTTTTTTTGTTTTCTTCTTTTCTAAAGCAACAATACCAGAGAGAGTTGCCTTAAAACCAAGGGGAGCTTGATTTGAAGTTAGTTTCCTTGCTCTGTCTGAAAGTGTTTTTGCACGAGCAATTGCTTTTCTTATTTCTGAATCAAGTCTTTTAAGTTCCTTATTTGCTTTTTTAGAAGAAGCAACTAAAGCTTTTTCAGAAATCTTACCAAAAAAGAATCTTTTACTCTCTGCCTCGTATTGGTCAATTAAAGCCTGCTTTTCATCTTGACGGGCACGAATTAACTCCCCAACACTATTAAAATCTTTTAAAAGCTGTGCAAAGAAAGTTTCATTCATTTTTTTTGCTTGTACCATTTAATCACCTCCTTTTTAATTTTATAATTAATCTAAGTTAAAAAGCTTTAAATAAGTTTTGAATTACATTTTTTCAATTGTTGAGATTCCCAAAAGAGAAAGTGCATTCCTTAATACAATTCTAAATGCTTCAACTAATGCTAAACGAAAAGCTTGCTCATCTGAATTAATTACAGGGCATACATGATAAAACTCATTAAATGTTTTTGAAATTTGATAGCAATAATTTGCAATTAAAGAAGGGTTTAGTGAATTAAAAGCTCTTGAAACAACATTTTCAAAATTTAATAATTTCTTAACTAATTCAATTTCTTTGTCATGTAGTTCTAAGATTTCAAATTTTTTATCATGAACATTCTTTCTTAAAATAGAACTTGCTCTTGCATAACTATATAATATATAAGGGCCAGTGTCTCCTTCAAAAGAAACAAATCTCTTTGGGTCAAAAACAATATTGTTTTTTCTATTGTTTTTTAAATCACCATAAAAAATTGAGGCAATTGCAATTTTCTGAGCTCTTTCACTTAATTCTTTTTTTGATATTTTTGTTCTTTTTTTAATCTCTTTTTCTGCTAATTTTATTGTTTTTTCTAAAATATCTTTCATAAAAATGGTTTTTCCTTTTCTTGTTGCAAATTTCTTTTTATCTTTATCTAAATAAAGCCCATGCTCAACATGTATACAATCTTTAGCCCATTCATACCCCATTAGTTCTAGGATTTTAAATAATTGTTTAAAATGAAGTGTCTGCTCTTGCCCGACCTCATAAATCATTTTATCAAATTTGTATTTTTTATATCTAAAAATTGCTGTAGCTAAATCTCTTGTCATATAAAGTGTTGTGCCATCAGATTTTTGTATAAGAGCTATATCCAGACCATATTTCTTTAAATCAACAATCAAAGCTCCTTTGGATTTCTTAAGTAATTTCTTTTTTTCTAATATTTCTAAGACCTCTTTTATCTGCTTTTGATGCATTGATTCACTTTCAACAACATCAAATTTAATATTCATTTGCTTGTATAATTTATTAAATT
>CAZBAB010000068.1:0-3128 GCA_964489815.1 Candidatus Woesearchaeota archaeon
AACCTTTAGTGTTTTTAGAATCTTTAAATGATTCCTCCCTTGCTGTTGCATTATCTTGAAGAATTGTATCTCTAGCATTTTCAAATGATTCCCCCAATGCTTTTGCATTATCTTTAAGAACTGTTCCTGCGAAAGAAAGCATCCATTACCTTTGAGAACTGTACTTTAACATTTTCAAATGATTCCTCCCTTGCTCCTGCATGGTCTTTAAGAACAACATTTTCAGATTTTTCAAATGATTCGTCTTTAGCAATTCCTTCTAAAGTAGTATTTCTTGATTTATAAGCACTTTTTCCTGATGAATTTATTATTAAGATATTTTTACTAAAAGCAGCTTGTGATTCTTTAATATTTTGCAAGTAATCTTTATTGAAACCTAAGAAAGCATATCTTTCTCTTCCAAGAAAATTAAATAATTCTGCTTGAATTTCAAAAGGCGACTTTCTTTTTGTTTCAGTCTTTTGTAATTCTTTTATATTTACTTCACTTCTTTTTAAGGGTTTATATATATCTTTTTCTAAATTTAATTCAGCTAAAACTGTTGTTACTAATCCTGCTTCTTTAGTGTTTTTATTATAAATTATAAATTCTCTTAAATCTTTATCACTATATTTTTGTTTTCTAATATCTTGCTTTATTCCATCAATAATACTTCTTATTCCATAATAGTTTTCTTCTTCATAATTTTGCTCAACCCTATTTAATTTTCTTACAAGGGCATAGTCTGAACTATTTGGAACTTTTGAATCTAAACATACTGCCTGAGTTGCTTTATTTCTCTTAGCCATTTTGTATTAACTTTATAGCGGTAAATGTCTTTTATAAACTTTTCGTTTTTTATTCCTTGGATAGTAACAACAGAATTCTTTAACTATTGTTTGTAATCCTCTTCAAAAGATATTTTAATTTCTTTTCTTTGTAGAATTAATTTTTCATAACTAACACCTGCTAAATCAAACATTTTTCTAGATGCTTTGCAAGCATCACTATTTATGTATTTATCTGAAAGATAAATTACTTTTTTAATGCCTGATTGGATTATTGCTTTTGCACATTCATTGCAGGGAAAGATAGCAACATAAATCCTGCATCCATGCAAATCATTTCCTCCTGAATTAAGAATTGCATTTAATTCTGCATGAACAACATAAGCGTATTTTGTATTTAAAAAGTCTCCTTCTCTTGCCCAAGGCAATTCATCATCTGAACATCCAATTGGAAATCCATTATAACCAATACCAATTATTTTATTTTCATTATTAACAATACAAGCACCAACTTGTGTTGAAGGGTCTTTGCTTCTTTGAGCAGATAAGAGTGCTATTCCCATGAAATACTCATCCCAAGAAAGATAATCTTTTCTTTTTTCAGTTTTTTCTTTTATAAATAATTTTTCTTGTTTAAATTCGTGTTTAAAAATATTTTTCTTTTTTTCTTCTTCAAAAGATTTTTCATATATTTTATTTAAAATTTCCTGAACTTTTTGTTCTAATTCTTCAATTGTCCCGTTGTTTATTACTTTAAAATCAGCTAATTCCATGCATTTACTTAAATTTTGATGACTATTATCTCTGGAAAACATTTCTTTTTCTTCTTGTTTCTTAAATTCTTCAAAACTAATTTTATCTGTTTCACTTTTTCTTGCAATTGCTCTTTCATATCTCTTTTCAATATCTGCATCAACTGATATTAAATAAGAGTCAGGTTTTTCTTTGAGAAAAGCAACTTCTCCAAGAGTTCTAATACTTTCAATAATGCAATCCCCCCCTGCAATTTTTGCTTTTTTATAAAGCTCTTCTATTATATAACTTGAAGAATAAACTTCTCTTAATTGATTTGCAATTAGTCTCATATTCTCCCTGTTAATAGGCAAACCTCTTTCTTCTATTTTTTCAATTAAAAAATCCCTTACTGAATAATGTTTAAAACCTTTTTTTATAAGATAATCAACAATAGTCCCTTTTCCAGCAGAATTTGTTCCAGTTATGCCAATAATCATACTTTTTTTAATTAAAAATACTTTATATTAATTATTGCAATTGCAAAACATCATGCTTTTATACAAATTTCTTCAAAATAATCCTTAATTTCTTGTTTTAATTCATTCAAGTAATCTTCTCTTACATTCTCTTCTTTTGAAAAAGATGGGTCAATTAATTTTCCTTTATTAGTAAATCCTTGCAGGCAGAATTTTTTTGGCTTCTTCTCAGTTAGGTCAAAGAGCCATTTTCCAATTTTTTTCATTTCTTCTTTATCATGAAAACATTTTAATATTGTTGTTCTAAATTCATAATTTTTTAATTTTGAGATTAATTTAATACTTTCTTCAATATCTTTTAAATTAACATTTGAGTTTACTACTTTTGCATAATTGTCTTTACTTGATTTAATATCCATTGCAACATAATCTACTAAACCTTCATTAATGAAATTTTTTAGTTTTTGAGGATTTGTTCCGTTTGTGTCAATTTTAATTAAATAACCAAGAGATTTAATTTTTTTTAAGAAATCTTTTTCAAGAGTTAGTAAAGGTTCTCCTCCTGTGAAGCAAACACCCTCCAGCTCTCCTTGCCTCTTTTTTAAGAATTCAAGAATTTCTTCTTCTGAAAAGGTTTTTCCTTCTTCTTTTAAAACTAATTCTGGGTTATGACAGAATCCACATCTAAAATTACAACCAAACAAAAAAAGAGTGCATGCTATTTTCCCAGGATAGTCTAAAAGAGTTGTTTTTTCTAATCCTTTAATTTTCATTTTGACTTAATTTTTTTTGAATGTTTTTCTTTGTTCCCATTCTGCTTTTTTTCCTTCATTCCACTGGCTAATAGGTCTTAGATATCCAGTTACTCTTGAATAAACTTCACATTTGGTTCTCTTTTTTTTCTTTTTTTCTGTTTCCATTTTACCTCCTTTTTTTATATTCTTTGAAGATTCTGAATATACTCTTTTCTTTTTTCACTTTCTTCTAAATTTTCTTCTAAAAGGTCTTCTTCTTTTATTCCATTTTCTTCATCACATATTGGACAATATTCATGCTCTCCTGGAATATAGCCATGTATTGGGCATATAGAAAAAGTTGGTGTGATTGTAAAATAAGGCATTCTAAATTTACTAGCTATTTTTTTAACAAG
>CAZBAB010000069.1:0-3076 GCA_964489815.1 Candidatus Woesearchaeota archaeon
AATTAAGAAAAGAGATGTTTAGAAAGAAAAAGATAAGAAAACAGGAACTTTTGGTGTTAAAAAATTTAAAAGAATTAAAATAAAAAAATCAGAAATAAAAAAATTTTTGGAATTAAAAGAAGATTAATCTAATTTTTTTAAGACCTCATTAGTAATTTCAAAGCCATTTTGTGTAAGCTCCATCCTATGAACTTTTGTTGAATGCTTTGTCCCTCTCATCTTAAAAATTTCTATATACCTTCCTCTAGAAGAATTTTTTCTTATAAGGTAAATTAAAATTACGCCATCTGACTCAAATTCTAAAGGAGAAGTTTCATCTCTCTCTTTTGGGTCTTCTTCTAATGTTAAAAAAATTGTACAATTCCATTTTCTTATTAAATCAAACAAAGAAAGAGCTGCTTCTCTTTTTTGATATTTGTCCTCGAAAAGCAATTCAAAAGAAGTTATGCTATCAATAACAATATTTTGTATTTTATTTTTTAAAACAATGCCTTCAATCTCTCCCCCTCCTTCTTCTATCATTGACCTAAGTTTTTGAGGATTATATTCTAAAAAGAAAAATTTTCCTTTTTTCTCATAAATATTTAAGTCCCATCCAAATTTCTCCATATTTTTAAAGAAAGTGTCTTTCTTTTCTTCAAAAGAGATAAATAAACAATTCTCCCCTCTTTTTAAAGCAGCCATAAGAATCTGCATTGAAAAAATTGTCTTGCCTCCTCCTGCATTTCCAACTATTGTATTAATAGAATTTCTTTCAAAACCTCCTTCAATTAAAGCATTTAGTCCTTTTATTCCAGTAGGGATTCTTTCTTGTTTTATTTTTGATTTTTTAACTTCCTGAACAGAATTAAAACTATCTTCTTTTTTTTCCTTATTTTCTTTTATCAAATTTTCTTCTTTTTTAATTGCCATGTAAAAACCTATTATTTAAAGTATAAAAACTTTATTAAGTTACTCCAAAAATTTGTGAGATAAAATTAGAAAAGAAAAACCTTATTGCAAAGAAAATAAGTAATGAAACAAAAGCCAAGGGAATAAAATATTTTAATCCCTCTTTTTCTTTTCCCTTATTTACTAAACCAATAACTAAAGCAGAAATTAAATTTATTGACAATAAAAAGATTATTGAAAAATATAGCATAAAATTTTGGCTTAAAGTTATTTTTGTAAAAGTAATTGGCATATTCATGTTTGATTGAGGAATATCTGGCATTTGAGCAGTAAGTCTTATAAGAACATCCACTAAGACAGAAGATAAACCAAAAAGCAAAGGAGCTCCAAGCCCAATTGCAGCAAAGATAAAAATAACATACATTAAAACATTTGAAGAAGCTCTTTTTTCTAAAAACTCTTTTTCCTTCATATTTGAAGCAGTTGTTTCTAATAAAACAGAAATATTGCCCCCTGCTTTTAATCCAGAAATTATAAGATAAAGAGTTTTCTTTATTTTTTCAGAATTAATTCTATCTTGCATATTCTTTAAAGCAACAACTATGTCCTGCCCAGTCATTATTTCTCTTCCAGTCTTTATAACCTCTTTATCAAGAGGTTCAAACTCAGGTCTTGCTGCACTTAAAAAAGCCTTATCTATGGTCATTCCTGCTCTTAAATTTGATGCCATTAATTGAATAAAATCAGGGAAGGAATCTTCCATTTTTTTAAGCCTGGAACTAGCTTTTAAAGAAATTACAAAATATATAATAATCTCAATTAAAATAAAAGAAACTAACAAAGCAATTAAGACATTTGAATTAATAAAATATGCTATTATAGCTATTAAAAGAGCAAGAATAAAACCAAATAAAAAAGCCCTTAAAATAAACTTATTAAAATTTTCTATACCTGCTGTTAAAAGATTTGATTCATAAGATTCTCTTGCTTTTTTAGGTAGAAATTTTAGAAGGTTCATAATAAACTTGGCCTCCTTGATTTAATTACTCCAATAAACATAATTTGTATAAAGATAACTATAACATAGACAGCCATAAAAATAAGCATCATAATTTTTTCTGAAAGCCCAAGCATTGAACCAAGGATGGTTAAAAAAGTAATGCCCAAAGAAGGGATTATTACTGCAATAAGCATATAAAACATTACTAAAGGATTTAACCTGCTTCCATAAGACTGGATTTGTATTGTTTGTTCTTTATTTAAATTATCTATGGTTTCTTTAATAACAATACTCATATCACTTCCAGAACGCAAACCATTGCTTAATTGCCATAAAACTCTTTTAAAATAATTTGAATTATTTCTTTTAATAAGATTCTCTAAAGCCTCAACTTGAGATAAACCAGAATTAATTGATTTAACAGCCCTTTTAAACTCATAACTAACAAAACCATAATTTGAATTTGAAATATTTATTATAATTTGATATATTGGAACTCCAGATTCTAATTGAACTAAAAAATCTTCCATTGCTGGAATTAAATTCTTTTCTATATTTTTTGTTTTATGAGAAGCATAAACTCTTGGATAATTAAATTGTATGAAAAAAATAAACATAGATACAACTAAACTAATTAAAAAACTTATAATATAAAAAGAAGAAATCTTAAACAAAATTAATAAAGAAGTGGATAACAAAAAAACTACAAAAAAAGATACAAAAAAAGTCTTTAAACAAATCCCAAGATATTGTTCTCCAGTAAGGTCTATATCAACTGATTTTAAATATTCTGTTATTTTTTCACCTTTTCCTCTAAAAGGTTTTGAAAATTTCTTTGTGCTCTCTTTCAAGTAACTTATTCCAGATAAAGTAAAAGGAATTTTAAACTTCATTCTAATTGTTTAATTTTATTTCTTTTGATTATTTCGTTTAAAAGTTCCTTATTAGTATAATACAAATTCATCACCTTTCCTATTCTTCTCAAATCCTTTATTTTATTTTTTATCAACCAAGATAATATATCTTTTTTATGCTTTAAATTTTCATTAATCTCTTTTTCAGACATTCTCGTATGTCTTGACAAATTCTCCATAAAAACTATGCTCTTATTATGGGGAATTATTTTATCTAAATCAGGAACCCAACGATACAAAAGATTAGAACTTATTTTTTCTTTTCCTGTCT
>CAZBAB010000070.1:0-3065 GCA_964489815.1 Candidatus Woesearchaeota archaeon
GTTCATAGGTTATTTCAGGAAAATTAGAATCTGGAATTTTTATTTTTCCTAAAGGAGTTTTTAGTTTTTTTATTACCTTAATGCCTCTAAAAGCTATTCTATGGCTTGGGCCTAGTACAATTGCTTTTTTTTCTTTGTCTTTTAAGAAAGCAAAAGCTTTTCCTGCAATTGCACCTGAAAAAAAATAACCAGCATGAGGGACAATTAAACCATGAATGTTTCTTATTTTTGAATCTAATTTAAGATAATGGTCTAAAACCTTGTTTAGTTCCTTAGCATCTTGAGGATACCAGTTTTCCATAAGTTATTTAATTAAGTGGAATTTATTAATATTATGAAACCTAAAAAATGCATTCTTTATAAAAAACTAGAAAATAAAAAAGTTCAGTGTTTAGCGTGCTCTCACAAATGTTTAATATCTGAGGGAAAAACAGGAATTTGTGGAGTAAGAAAAAATATTAAGGGGGATTTGTTTCTCCTTGTTTATGGGCTTGTTATAGCAGAGCATATAGATCCTATTGAAAAAAAACCTTTGTATCACTTTTTACCTAATACTTATTCTTATTCTATTGGAACAATTGGATGTAATTTTAAATGTAAGTTTTGTCAGAATTGGGAGATTTCACAAATGAAAAAGATTATTGGGGAAAAAACAACTTCTAAGAAAATTATAAAGCAGGCTTTTGAAACAGGGTGCAAATCCATAGCTTATACTTATAATGAACCAACGATTTTTGCTGAATTTGTGCATGATACAGCAAAACTTGCAAAAGAAAAAGGCTTGAAAAATATAATGGTAACAAATGGTTTTATGACAAGAGAATGTTTGGATTATCTTGCTCCTTATATTGATGCTATGAATATTGATTTAAAATCTTTTAGAGACAGCTTTTATAAAAAAATTTGCAGTGCAAGATTACAGCCAGTTCTTGATACAATAAAAAGAGCTTATAAAAAAGGAATTCATATTGAAATAACCACTTTAATTATTCCTGATGAAAATGATTCTAAACAAGAACTTGAAAAAATAGCTAAATTTATTGCTTCAGTAGATAAGAAAATCCCTTGGCATATTTCAAGATTTTTTCCATATTATAAGATGATGGATAAAAAAGTGACTTCTTTTAAAACTTTAAAATTAGCTGAGAAAATAGGTAAAAAATATTTAAAATATGTTTATTTAGGGAATGTTTAAAATGAAAACAAAATCAGAAGCTTCAAAAACAAATTCTAGTTTAATGAAAGACATTAATAGGATTAGAAAAGCTGCTGAAAAACAAGCTAGAATGAATTTATTGAGAAAACATCAGATTAGACTTTTTAATGAATTTTTTAATAAACTTATTGAACAAGGAAGAATTAGTCTACAAGAATTAAAACCTTATATGCCTAAAAAGAAAAAAGTTGAAAAAGAGATTTTTGGAAATGGAAATAATAATTGAAACAAATAAAAGAGAAGAATTAGTTGATATAACTCATTTAGTTGAGGAAAATATTAATTTTGATTCTGGATTATTGCATGTCTTTATTCCTCATGCAACTGCTGCTATTACAATAAATGAAAATGCAGATTCAAATCTACCTAAAGATATCTCCAATTTTTTACATACCTTAATTCCTAAAGGAAAATGGATGCATGATAGAATTGATAATAATGGCGATGCTCATATTAAGACTTCTATGATTGGAAATTCTGTTTTTGTTCCAGTTAAAAATGGAAAAATGCAATTGGGTACTTGGCAAAATATTTTTTTGTGTGAATTTGACGGTCCCCGCAAAAGGAGAATTATTTTGAATTTTGTTAAGACACAAGATTAAAAAACTTTTGAGGTTTTTTATAATTTGTTATATCCAAGACCCCAAGTTATGAATGAAACTAAAACAAAAAATCCTCCCACAATAAAACATCTTTTTGCAAGATTTAATTGGAGGTTTATAGTCTCCAGATATTTTTGGGTTGCATTAAGATTCGTATCAAAAATCTTTTTTTCTTTTGTTGTAATATCTAATCTATTTATTTTACTTAATTCTAAAGATTGAGTTATTATTAAAGGCAAGGATGTAGATAAGGTGCTCGTAGTATTTGTATAGGCTATTCCTCCAGTTGCAAATAGGAATCCTGCAAGTATCATTATAATTTGTGCAAGTTGAACTATTGCTTTTCCTTTTTCTATCTCTTTTTTATTTTCTGTTTTCATTTTTTATACATTCTTAAATTCACAAAAATTAATTAATCTTTCTGTTTTTATTTGAAAAGGGTTTTTTAATCCAAAACATCTATAAACATGCAATAATTTACATAATTGGGTAGATTATTACTCATAAGAAGAAAATTTTATTAAGTTTATAATAAGATGAACTTACCTGAACTTGCTCGAAAAACTCTTGAAGCATATTTTGAAGACAAAAACTTTGAACCAGATAAAGAAACCAAAAGGAAATTTAGTGATAAGAAAGCTTGTTTTGTGACACTTACTAAACATAATGAGTTAAGGGGGTGCATAGGTTCTTTAGAGGCAAGGCAAGAGCTTTGGAAAGATGTTCAAGAAAATTCTATTAATGCAGCTTTTCATGATTTTAGGTTTATGCCTTTGGCAAAAGATGAATTAAATGAAATTAAAATTGAGGTTTCTGCATTGTCTAAGCCTGAAAGATTAGAATATAAGAATGAAAAAGAGATTCTTAATAAAATAAATTCTAAAATGGGAATTATCTTAAAAAATGGTTCTTTTTCAGCAACTTTTTTGCCGCAGGTTTGGGAACAAATCCCAAGTAAGGTTGAATTTTTGCAACAACTTAGTTTAAAAGCTGGTTTAGATAAGAATGCTTGGAAATTAAAAGACACGAAGATTTTTTATTATTTTGTTGACACTTTGGAAACACTCAACTATATATATTAGTACTTACCAACAAGGAGACAAAAATGGCAAAACTTCCAAAATATGTATGCTACAGCGTAAAGACTTCAGAGACTGGCAATACTTGTGTGCTCGAATGCTTTGGGCAGAATCTGAGCAAGAGACAAGCCAAAAAGATTCTTTCTACTCTTATCTCATGGTGGGGAG
>CAZBAB010000071.1:0-3014 GCA_964489815.1 Candidatus Woesearchaeota archaeon
ATTCTTGAACCAATAAAAAGACCTGCTTTATCCCTTAAAAAAACACTAGAAATTTTATTCACAAATCCTAAAGATGAAAACTCTTCATCAGATTCTTTTGCAAGTTCTTTTAATAACAGAATATGATCTTCTTTTGAAGAAATATTAAGAACCTCTAATAAAGCATAACCATAATTTTTATCTATAACAGCATATTCATTATTAACAAACAAATGGGGAATACCTAATAATTCTAAAGTTCTTTTGCCTTTCATAAAAGATTTATCAACTAAAGAAAAAATGACAGATTTTATTTCATGAGAGTCATCTTCTTCTATTCTTAATTTTTGTATTAAACTAAAAAGATTTATTAAATCCTCTTTTGAAACAGTTGACCAATAAAAATCATATCTTGGATGTAATGGAATATCTAAAATTTTAGAAATCTTAAATGCTGCCCGTGCACTAATTTTCATTTTAATTGGATTATCAAATAACTTTTTTAAAGATTTAGCAGATATATCTAATAAATCTGAAAGTTTATCAAAATCTAAACAACCAAATAACTCTACTACTTTTTTCTCAAATTCTAATATCCAAAATTCTTGACAATAACCTGCAGGCGGAAGAACATGAGCCCTATCCAAAAAGTCACCATAATTAATTAGAATATCTCCATTAAATAAAATTTCTTCCACATCTTTATTTGCTTCTTTTGCTTGTTCTTCAGTTTCTAAAAATAAAACAGAGCCATCTTTTAATTTTACAATAGGGCCATCAATATAATCTGTTGACATTACAGCAGTTCCCTTACCGGGCCTTTCAACCTTAAGTTGCGTTCCAAGTGCAACAAATCCATTTAATATTTGCATAGATGCAGGACTAATTGCCTGTGCAGAATAACCTGTAATTCTTCCACGACCATATCTCAATCTAAATGCACCTGGTTTCATAGGATAACCTAAAACAGGTCTTCCTGCAACAATATCTTTTACGTAAGTAAAATCAGGTGTTATCTTTTCAGAACTATGAGATTCTACTTTTTGACCTTGTGCCTTGGATTTTTTTTGTATTTGAATAAATTCTTCTAAAAAATTCCATTGCTCCATATCAAACTCTTTACCCCATTTTGATAGTTGTTTCCAGAGCTTTGGTGCTTTTAAAGAAAGACATTCAGCAGTTATCAAAGAAAAACCAGAACTCAAAACATTTGTAGGAACTCTTGGCAAATCCTTAAGTAGTGCACTACTTAATTCATATCTCTCTGAAGATTCACCTATTAATTGAACAGGAATATTTTTACCTAAAAATAAACCTTCTTCTTTAGAAGGGAAATATTGAAGATTTGTAATATAACTATTATAATCTTCCCACTCAGCAAAAATCCTATTAGCTTCTTTTTCAGTTGGGTCATATACAGCATAACCCATTTTTTTTCTAACATAATCTGATATTAAGACAGAAACAGACCCCATTGTTCCACCAGCACTCCTAATTGGTCCTGCATAACTTAATCTAAAATATTTTCCTTTACCATCTCTTCTATCAACTAATTCTATTTTGCTCAATCCTTCTAATGGGCTAGAAACAATTCCTTGAGTTACATAAGCAAATCCTGTTCTAACACCAACAGTTATTGCTTCTAATTCATCTTTAAACTTACAATATTTTTGCTGCGCAATCTCGTGTGCAATTATAAATGCAACTCTCCAATCAGAAACACCATATTTTTTTTCTAAATCGACGATTCTTTTTGTTACTCCTGAACCTTTTATTTGTGGTGCAACAATACTAATCAATCCAACAACTCTTTCTGCAGCGTTTTTTGCAAGTGAAATTTCAACATAATCTTTTGGATCATAGCCTTGTTTCCTACATTCTTGTGCTAATTTATAGGCTTTATTTGTATAAATAACTAAAGAATCAAAATATTTCTGCATTGATTTTGAACAAGTTAGAGTCATTTTATCTTTTCATTACCCCCTTATGTTCTTCAGATAAGAAATTAATTATTTTTACTTGCCTTGTTTTAAGATTTACTATTGGAAGTTTTGCGGGTTGTGGTTCAAGTCCTCTTTTCACTTGATTCTCTGTTTTACCTGTCCAGCAAGAAGCATTTATTGTAGTTATATTCCTATATGAATCAACATTTGCTCTATGAATATGACCTGTAATAAAAAAATCAGGTATTGTATCAATAAAAAGAAAATCTTTTTTAGGGTCAGGGATATATAGTGTTGAACCATGAGTTGGTGCAAGGTGTCTTCTTTGAAGTAAAAATTTCATTGTTTTATTAACCGCTTTTTGTCCTCCTGCTTGTCTAATTGATGGGACATTTTCTGAATAATAAATTAAAGATCCACCATGATATAAAATTAGATTAAATCCAGGAAAATTTTCTGTTTTTGCAAAATTAATAAAAGAAGGATTTGAAACTAAAATAACATTTTTTAATTTAGATAGAGAAGCAGAATATTCATTTGTTAAAGGAAGTTGTGGTTCAGCAATTCTACCATAATCATGGTTTCCTGGACAGATTATCACAACTTTATCATTTGGTATTTTTTTAAGCCAAGAAACAACAACTTCATATTGCTTTTTTATATCATGATATTTTTCATCAACATCATTCTCTTGACCAGGGTAAATACCAACTCCTTCAACCAAATCACCTGTCATAAAAATATATTTAATCTTTTTAGCCATTTCTTTTTGTTTATCTGAGCCTAATTCTCCTCTTATCCAAGATAACATTTTTGTAAATTCTTCTTCTAAAAAAACTCTTGATCCAAAATGTAAATCACCTATAAATGCAGCATAAATTTCTTCTGGATGTTTTTTTAATTCATGAGTAATAGGAATATCTGGACAAATAATTAAGTTAGAAAAAATAATATTTGTACCCATTACACCACTAATTCCAAGAACTTCATCTAAAACAATATCTTTTGCAAAAGTGTATAACTTTTCATTTCTAGGCATTACTAAAACTTTTATTTCTCCAGTTGGATCTTCAACAGTTAACATAATATTTC
>CAZBAB010000072.1:0-2876 GCA_964489815.1 Candidatus Woesearchaeota archaeon
TAGAGGTTATATCTCTTTCCCTCATTTTTTTATTATTTCCTTCGGTTCTGAACCCGAGCATTATTTGATAAAAACGATAGAGGAAGACCGGCAGATTTATCAGATCCTCTTGGTGATGGTAACATTAACTGGAATTATGAGAAAGGAAAACATTTAGAACGTACTTTAATGAAATTAGTAAAATTATCTGAAAATTTTAAAACTTATTATCCTGCGCTTTCAGAATAAAATTAGTTTATTGTTCTTAATTTATGGAATGCGAATTAGAATTAACAATAATTTTATCTAATGATATATATGAAAAAGTTTTCTTAGAGATTTTAAGTAAATTAAAAAAATCAGAATATTTTGTTTCTTCAACTTATTCTGCAAACAGATTGTACATAACATTTTCTGGAAATAGAGAGTTATCAAAATTTGTTTTAGGAGTTATAAATGAATTAAAGGGATTTCTGAGAGAATATAAATTAGGGATTAGAGATTTTTATGTTCCTTCCTATGAAATAAGCTTTCCTTGCGAGTTTTTCGGAAAAGTTGAAATTCCAATTACTAAAACAGTGATTTGTAATGGAAAAACATGCAGAATTGTTTTTGCAGATTTAGAGAAAGAATTTTTAAGGAATGGATTGGTAGAGAGGGCAATGAACTTGATAAAAAACATTTCAAAAAAAGAAGAAAAATTAATTTTCAAACAAGATTCTAATATCCGACCTGATCAAGAGAAGATTCAAGAAGAAATAAAACAAGAGATAAAAAAAGGAATTATAAAAGAAAAAAATATTTACTTGCCAACTTGCGCTGAAAAAATTTCTAAAATAAAGGAAGAAATTATAGAGAATTTGAAAAAGGAATTCAAAGCACAGGAAATTTTTGTTCCACTATTTATACCAATAAATTTGCTTGAGAGCAGAGGCATTTCCGCACTTATTCCAAAAGAAGCTTTTTCTAAGTTTGTGTCAAAACCTGTTAATTTAAAAAAACTTTATGAAATTTATTATCTGACTGAAAAAATTCCGAAAACAGAAATAAAAAATATTGGTTTGCTATATAATGAAATTCCACTTACATTATATAAAGCTCTTGAAAATACAACAGCAAAAAAACAATTCTTTTATTATCTAAATTATATCAAACTGAATTTTGCATTTTTTGATACACTAGAGAATTATGAAAACACAAAAGAGAAGATAATAGGATTTTTTAAAAATATTTTGAATATTTTTGGATTAGAATATATGATAGTGATGAAAAAAATTTGTGGAAAGGAATTTTTTAAATTTAAGGGTCCTAATAAAAAGCATTCTTCTCTTGTTGAAATATTTTTCTCAGAGGAAGCATATACAAAATTATTTAAAATAAAAGGAAAAAGCGGGCATGGAGTAATAAATCTTGAGAATTTGTTGTTGAACAAAATTTTCTAGTTAGAGGAGGCAGTTCTCTGATTTGGTAAAATACTAATTCTTATTTTTTAAATAATTATAAGTAATGGCAACACCGCATGGACCTAGAAGAGGAAGTTTGCAATTCTGGCCTAGAAAAAGAGCGAGCAGAATCTATCCAAAAATCTCTTTTTGGACAGGAGATTCCTTAGGTGGTTTTGCTGCCTATAAAGTTGGAATGGTGCAATATTCAGCAATAGAAAAAGGAAAAGAAATTGTAAGAGCGGCAACTGTTCTTTCAATCCCGCCAATTTACCCAATTGCTCTTGTTTTTTATAAAGATGGAAAAAAGATTACTGAATATTTTAATTTGAAAGATTTGCCAAAAGAGTTTAAAAAAGACTTAAAAAGGAAAATTAAATTTAAATTGGAAGAATATGGAAAAATACCAGAAGAATTTGATGAATTTAGGATAAAAGTGGCAACTTTTCCTAGAAAAACAAAACTAAAGAAAACTCCTGAAATTTTTGAACTTGGTTGCAAGTTTGAGTTGAATAAGGTAAAGGAATTGTTTGGAAAAGAATTAAAAATTGATGATTACTTTTCACCAGGCGAATTTGTTGATGTAACTTCAATAACAAAAGGAAAAGGGACACAAGGAGTTATTAAAAGATTTGGAGTTAAATTAAGGGATCATAAATCTAAAAAAGGTATTAGAAGAGTCGGTTCTATAGGGTCAACAACCCCAAGAAAAATTGATTGGAGAGTTCCAATGCCAGGACAAATGGGTTTTCATCAAAGAACAGAATACAACAAATTAATTTTGAAAATTTCTGACAATTTAGAGGAAATTAATAAAAAGTCCGGATTTAAAGATTATGGCCTTGTAAGGACAAAATATTTGTTATTAGATGGTTCTGTTCCAGGACCAAGAAAAAGATTGATTATTTTAAGAAAACCAAAAAGACAGAGAAAAAATATTATGCAGATTAATGAAATAATAAAATGAGAAAATTGTTTAGTATAAGTTGGGTTAAAAGCAAGCAACCAAGAAAACAAAGAAAATACAGATATAATGCTCCAAAGCATATTAGACAAAAATTTATGCATGCAAACTTGAGTAAAGAGTTAAGAAAAAAATATAATATAAGGAGTCTTCTTTTAAGGAAAGGAGATAAAGTAAAAGTGATGAGAGGGAAATTTAAAGGAAAAATTTCAAAAGTCTCAAAAGTTGATTTGAAAAAACTTGTTGTTTATCTTGAAGATGTAAAAAGAAAAAAGGTTGATGGAAGAGAAGTTCAAATTCCAATTCAACCTTCAAATTTGCAGATTGTTTCTGCTGAGTTTGATGATAAAAAAAGAGTAAAAATTTTAGAAAGGAAAAGTAGAGAACCAATCAAAAAAGAAAAATAAGTATGAAAATTATTACACAGTATTAATTTGTGCATCAACATATAGCTAAACTTTGACACTTTCTATAAAAAAATTTAATAAAAT
>CAZBAB010000073.1:0-2796 GCA_964489815.1 Candidatus Woesearchaeota archaeon
TTATTATAATGCCCCCCATCTGTTACACTTGGCCTTTCCCCTAAATACTCTACCCAATAACCATAATCCCACCAATGAACAAAAATAGAATCTGGAGCAGTATTTTGTCTAACCCAAGCCATTGCTTTCTGCCATTGTATATTTGCTGAGGGCCCAGTATATTTTGCTTGAAAAGAGATTGCTTTTGTATAATTAACAAAATTAAAAATAAGTAAAAATGCAATAATTAAAAGAATTAATGCCAAGAAAGTTCTCATACTTTCATCTTTGCTTTTTTTAAACATTTTAAATAATTCTAAGACTAAATAACCAACCATAAAACATATAAAGGGCACAATTGCAAAAAATAATCTAATTGCTCCCCTTGTAGCAATAAGCATAGGCAATAACCATGCAGCACTCAATAGAATTTGATTTCCTATTTCTATTTTTTTTGTAAAATATATATAGACTAAATAAGCAATGAATAAAATAGAAGCAATAAAATAAAATGCTTTACTAATGAAATTTTCTCCATTAAACACAGAATTTGCAGATATTCTACTAAATAATATCCCAGAGATAAAAAATATCCAAAGTAAAGCAAAGATTACTTTTTCTTTTTTGCCTTGAATTCCTTTTGATATTTTTATTCCGAGGGAGACTATTCCAAAATAAAATAACCAGAAAATACTTTTTCCAATTTGTGAGAACCAATCAACTAAATAAGGTTGTTTATTTTCTGCAACAGTTAATCCAACTCTTCCTGTTCCAAAAGGATGCAAAAGCCTATTTATAATTCTCAACGCAAGACTTTTTAAGTTTCCGATTAAAATTGAATATAAAATCATTCCAAGAATTAATGTTAAAATTGCACTGAAAATAATCCTATATTTTTTAATTAATTTATTTTTAAATTTATTTTCTTTTAATAAAAGAATATAATCAATTATAAAAAATCCAATTAAAAATAAAGAGAGAATTCCACTTGTACTGAAAAAATAGCTTTTCATTAATCCTTTTATACCATAACCAAATAATTCTGCAAAAATTAGAGTAGATATAATCCAGATAACATAAAAATTAAGTATTGATTTTAATTTATTTATGCTCTTTTTTTTAGCATTCAAGACCCACATTAGTAAAAATGTCAAAGGAATTATCATAAAAAGAAATCTTGCAATTCCCCCCCAACTAAGGATTGTAAAGACAGAGAAAAAACCAAGTAGAATTGAAAAAATTATAATTTTTATATTTGTTTTTTTTGTTTTTTGCAAAAATTTTAAAGAAAGAGAAGTAATTAAGAGTGTGGTGAAAAAAGCAAACATACCAAGAACATCATGGTCAGAAAACCCAGCCATAGTCCTATATAAATAAGGAGGGATAACTGCTAAAAATCCACTACTTAAAAGAGAAGCCCATTTATTCTTTGTTAAGCTCCATATTAGAAAGAAAAACATAATTAGTCCTAAGATATAAAAAATAACAGGATAAATGACATCAATATATTGTAGTGAATAATCTCCAAATATTTTTGAAATTTTATGAAGAAAAAGAAGGAGATTAGGTAAGATTTCTCTTGTAAAACCAGGTTTTAAAGCAATATATCTCATATTATCTATTTCTGGCAAAAATCCTTTACTATCAATTGTCTCAGCAATTCTTAAGAAGTAAAAAGGGTCAAGTGCTAAAGGTATATACTTCCCTGTTGTGGAGTCTTTAAGTAAAGGGAGATTAGAGAGTCTTATTGATGAACTCCATATTAAAAGAATTGAAAATAAAATAATTAAAAGAGCATATTGAACTTTTTTTTGATTAAAAATTTTAATTACTGGAAGAATTGATTTCTTAAATTCTTTTATGTTTTTGTTTTTCATGTTATATACTTAAAGGGGAATTCTTTTTAAATCTTATTTAACACCTATTATTAAGAATCCTAATATTATAATTATTATTTGGAACAAATTAATTAAATAAACAACTTCTTTTTCATATGCTTTTCCAGAAGGTTTTATCTTTTTCAATATTTTTATTGCAAGATGTTCTAATCCATAAATTTTTTTATAAGGGGGATCTAAGCTTCCATCTGCATTTACTTTCCCGAAACTTTGTTTAATTAGTTTTCCGCGAGATTTTAAAATTGTTTCAATAATATAAGGTATAAAAAAGAAAACAGATATTTTTTCAATATTTCCTAAAATAGCCATTCCTGCAATTAATACCCCCACCATATATGTTAAGGAGTCCCCTGGAAAGATTTTTGCTGGATATTTATTAAAGAAATAAAAAGCAAGAAGAGATGCAACTGCAAGAATTCCAATAACACTTAACCAAGCATTACCTGTAATATAAGTTACAATAGAAAGAGCTCCAATAATAAGAATTCCTTGGCTTGCTTCTAATCCATTGTATCCTGCTAAAAAATTAAAAGTAGTTGTTGTAGCAATTACTGCAAGAGGAATTAAAATTAAAGGATATAAAATTCCAAAAGAAACTTTTCCAAAAAAAGGAAGAATCATAAAATGTTCTCCAGCATTAATAACCATTAAAGGAACTGCAACAAATAATAATAAAATTATCCTGCTTCTTTTTGATAACCCCCCTTTTTTCCATCCAAGCACATCATCTATAAATCCAATCCAAGAAGCAAGAATTATACAAACAAGAATTGCAAATATTTGAATTAAATGTAGGGGGTTTTTTAAATAAAATACATTAAAAGCAATATAAATTAAAATTCCCAATATAAATCCCAAATTTGCAATAACCCCCCCAGAGCCAGCAACATTTTTTGGATGCCCTTTTTTGTTCATATCT
>CAZBAB010000074.1:0-2783 GCA_964489815.1 Candidatus Woesearchaeota archaeon
TTCTTTTCATTAAATTTTTTTGAGTTTTTCATTGATGGAACAGCAGGATAAACCAATTCTATTTTATTTTTAATTTCTGGAAACCTTCCTATTATCGAATTTTTTGTTGATTCTGTCCAAGGCAATATCTTTTTGCAATTTTTAGACAGAAGAATTTTTTCCACTTTTCTTCTTGCTTTTTCTGAATAATACCCAGAAAGATACATAGACCACCAAGATTCGATATCTGCAACCCATGGCTTATCATTATTCTTTGTTAAACAATGAGCGCAGTGTATTAAATCATAATCTCCTTTTGGGCTTAAATGAGCATTTGGAATTGCAAGATTTAGTTTATTTGTCCATTTACGAATATTTCTTTTTAGAAAATTTGAAAACCAAAAAAATCTTTTATTTGTGATTACTCCTTTTTGTTTTTTTGTGTTTTGGAATTCTATATCTTCTGGAGGTGAATCTATTAAATATTTATAATAAGGAGAATCTGGAAATTTCCACGGATATTGTAGGTGAACTTTTATTTTCTTTTTTTCCATATTCCAAAAATTAGATAATATCCAGGGATTTTAATAGAAATTCCAAGAACTCTTCTTCTTACTGGTACTATCCACGATTTAATTAACTTAAAATCTTCCTTGAATAAATCTAAAAATTCTTTTTGATTTTTATATTCTCTTTCATGTGTTGGATCTAGAACAAATTTTCCATTGTTTCTATATTGATAGATTGCCCATGATTTTTTTATTACAGAAGAACAAAATAATATTCCGTCAGTTTTTATTAAACGTGAGATTTCTTTTACCATTTCTTTGTCTGAAGATACGTGTTCTATAACTTGGGACGAATGAACGAAATCAAATTTATTCTTTAATTTAGTATCACAAACATTCATACAGTAAAATTTATCTTTAGTAAATTTTTTCTTTAATCCGTCAATTCTTCTTTTAGAGATATCTATTCCAACAACTTTAATTTGAGGAAATTCTTTTTTAATAGCATGAATTAAAATGCCGTCTCCACAACCCAAATCCATAAAAGAATTGATTTTTTTGCTCTTCAAAATTTCTTTTAGATAAAAAGGAATAGATGGATTATCTATTTTTTGAATATACTTTTCAGAATATTCTTTATTTTTCTCCAATGCTGTTTTTTTCATCCCCTCAAAATCTCCACGACTTTTTTACTAACACCTTTTTCACCATAAGGATTTTTGAATTTCTTAATTTTAAATTTGGGAGATAGATACTCTTTAATTTTCTCTTTTGTTTTCTCAACATCCAACTTTGATAAAAATTGAAAGTTTGTTTTTAATCCTTCTTGTCTTTCTGTTGCCATCCTCAAAATTATACAGGGTTTTCTAAATATTAAGGATTCTTCTTGCATTGAACCACCATCACAAACAATTAATGAGCATTTCTCCATTTGGGCAATAAATGAAGGATAATCCATTGCTGGCATTATTTTAATATTTTTATTTTGCATCAATTTTTTATATAATCCGAATTGTTTTAATTTTGCTTCAGTGTTATCATGCATAGCAAAATAGGACGGAATTGGAAGTACTGAAAGAATTTCTACTATCTTTTCTAATCTCTCTTTGGATTTTATGTTTTCGTGCCTATGAACGGTTATAAGAGCAAATTTCTTTTTTGATAAAATTTTCACTTTCTTTTTCTTTGCCAATTCTAAAGCATAAAGTGCTGAATCAATAACTGTATTTCCTACTACATGAATTTCTTTATTTCTTTTTTTTCTTAAATGGTGTTTTGATAATGCTGATGGAGCGAATAAAACTTTTGAAAACATTCCTGCAACTCTCCTTGAAATCTCTTCAGGAAAAGGCTCAAAAATGTCAAAACTCCTAAGCCCCGCTTCTAAGTGGACATTTTTATATTTTTTGAATGGATTGAATAATCTTGAAGAAGCTAAAGAAGCAGTAAAAGTTGTCATAGTGTCTCCATGATACAGGACGTGCTTCAAATTTTTTAGTGACTTCAACTCTTTTTTAATTTTGAATAATAATCCCAAATTCCACATTATTGCTTTAATTTCTTTTGAGTTAAATCGTGATGATCCTTTTGATTCTGGATAAAGAGAAATATCTGGAACTTTTACATTAAATTGTTTACATAAATCTTTTAGATTATGTTGTCCTGTGTGAATAAAATAATAGGGAATATTCTGTTTTTGAAGTTCTAGCATTACTGGAAATGTTTTTATTAATTCTGCTCTCGTTCCTAAGATTATTGCTATTTTTTGTTTTTTCATTTTAGTAATTCCTTTGCTTTTCTTTGGTATTTTGAAACATCTGCCTCTTTTAAACTTTCTATAAAATAAGAAATTTCTTCTAAAAATTCTTCTGCCAATTCAATTAATTCTTTTGCATCTTTTTTTGTTAATTTAAAATCCACATAATATTGTTTATTGATTCTTTCTTTTTTTGCAAATTTTATTTTTTCATTATCCAAAGAGAAAATTTCTTTTAAAGAATGAATTGTAAAAAAATGATTTTCTGATTTAATTCCAATCAAATACAATAAACTTGAAGAATAATGATACATTGAATAATAACTCATAGAAATAGATTCTTCAAATAAATTTTGTTTGAATAATATTTTTGATGCTTTTAGAGAATTTTTTGATTTTTCCTGATAAGATTTTGAAACTCCCTTACTAACAGAAATTGGTTTAATTTTCCCTTCTTTTATTAATTTTTTTATTATTTTTCTTGTATTCATTTTATTTTATTTAAAAAACCACTTACATTATTTAAGATTATATGGTCT
>CAZBAB010000075.1:0-2741 GCA_964489815.1 Candidatus Woesearchaeota archaeon
CTTCCACCAAAAGGGACTATTTTAATTTCTTTATGAATGATTTCATGATTTTTTGAAAAATTATTGAAAAAATTCTCTAATTCTTCACTAGAATTACATTTTTTAATTAAAAGTTTAGTCTGAATCATGTAATAAAGAATATATTACTTTATTTATTAAGGTTACGGTGGTAGAATATGTATGACAGACAAAAAGAAAGTAAAAAAAGAAATCCTTCAAAGGTCTGTAAAACAATGTAATACCTATGGTAATGGTATTGGAGTGTTAATTACCAGAGAAGCAAAATCCATTGGATTAAAGAGTGGTAGTAGAGTTCAAGTAAGTTCATACAAACAAGGAAAAAAACAATTTATTATTGTAGAAAGATTTCCTCCAGAAGAAGATTAATTTTTTCTTCAGCTTTTCTTTTCTTTGTTTTCTCTTTAGATTATTTTTGTGATAAAATTTCATTTTGTAGTGTACATCTGTACGTAAGAAATTAAATCTTTTATTTTAATCAAAAAGAATCAAAGAGCCTTTACGTTTCGAATCATAACCAACCATTAAGTAAAGCTATTCCTACTAAGAAGAGTAAAATTCCTGCAATTAAATGTAGTTTTTTTATGTTTCTTTCTTTCCAACCTGAAACTTCATCTATTTTGCTAAATCCAAAATAAACTAAAAGAACGATGATTAACATTGGAAGAATAAATATGAAGTTATAATACATTAACCAAGGAATTGCTCCTAAGAGACCTAATTCAGCTAATAAACCTGATGCTATAATATATGGTCCCATTGTGCATGGAAGCAAAAATAATGTTACAACAAAACCAATTACAAATGCTCCTCTTGGCGAGGTTATATTTTTGATTATTTTTTTTACTTTTGGTCTCATGAATAATGGCATTTCTGTTGCAAAAGAACCTTTTTTATAATAAAAATAATCTTTGATTTGCAATCCACCAATAATCATTGCAAGAATTGCTAAACCTTTGTAGACAATTATTGAATTTTCTCTAAGGAAACTTGCAAAAATTGTAAAGAATTGTATTATTATTGTCCCATATACCATATATCCAATAAAAATAGAAAGAACAAAAGCTAATCCTGCAAATAATACATTTTTCCTTTTTTTAGGATTTTCTATTAAAATTGAAATAAGAACCATTGTTAGAACAGCAATTGCACAGGGATTTACTGAATCTGCTAATGCTAACATTGATATCTTTCCAAAGGTGCATGCTCCATTTGTAACGCATCCTAGCGGCATTTTAACATCCAGTTAACTCTTGTAATTTATTTATTGATTGCACACCAAGATATTCTTTTCCTTTTATTGACCACGAAGGAGTTCCTTTTATTTTCCCACATTTTTCTGGAGAGGCTGTACAATCAATTATATTTAGATAAATAGAATTATTTCCAAATATTTTTTCTTGATTCATACAATGTGGACAACCATTCTGACTATAAAGTATTGCTTTTTCTCCAATACATTTTATTATTTCTTCATTTGTTTCTGGAGCAGATTTTGTGAGTGAGAAATAAGAAATGATTATTATTACTAAAATTATACCAATTGTTAAAAATCTGTTTTTATTTATCTTTTTCATTTTAATTCAAAATTTTTATTTAATTTTATTTTATTTTTATTTTTTATTTTTTCAATTTTTAAAATTTCTTTTTCTTGTAATTTTTTGATTGCTCGATGTTTTCTCAATTTTGAAAGCCCGTGAATTTCTGATTGTAAAATTTCTTCTTTTTTTATTTGATTTAAAATCTTTTTTTCATCTTCATCTAAAAATTTTATAATTGTTTTTACATTAAATTTTACCTTTTCTTCTTTTTTTTCTAATTTTAATGAAAGTAGATAATAGATTAAACCTCCAATAAAAATGATTGACAGAAAAATAAATAAAAAAATGAAATTTTGACTAACCATTTTTGGACATCCACAAGTTTCAACTTGAAAATGTTCCCCTAAAAGTAAACTTAAAAATATGATTAATAAGATAAATGAAATGCTTGAAATAATAAGCGAAACTATTTGGCTTTTTTTCATAATTTAAGACAGTTTGTTTTTCTTTTTAAACTTTTCTAAATGTTTCATTTTTATGAAACTTATTAAAAAATAGTTTCATTTTTATGAAACTGGAAATTTTTATATTTGAAAAAATTTTTAAATGTCATTTATTTTTATTGATTTTCCATTTACTATTGCATCAGATATTTTTTTTATTCCTGATTTTAATGTTCTTGAAAGTGTTGGTTGAGAGATTTCCATTTTTTTTGAAGCTTCTTCTTGAGGTAAATCTTTTACATAAATTAATCTTAATGCTTCGAATTCGGCTATTGTTAATTCAATTTCTTCTATTTTTGACATTGGTATTCCTGCTGGTTTAAAATAATTTGAATTTACTTTTCCCCTGATTTTTCTATTTTTACATGGTCTTGGCATTAAAAAGAAAAAGAAAAAGAATTTATAAACATTTTGAATGCTTATTCATAGGCTGTTTTTGAAACCATAAACATAGACCAAAATCACTGCGTGGATTTTGTGTCTCAAAATTTTTCAAAATTTTCCTCAAGTCGTGGATGCCTTTTCAAAAAAGATTGTGCCGAGAGTTTTGGCGAGACGGTATTCCTGAGGCCTTATGCAATAAAGTCACCTGACTTGTCAGGTTCTTGCCTTTCAAAGAAAGGTTCTTGTGACCTTTGGTTATGCCCTTTGGGTATAAAAATTCGTGTCTCAAAAAGTT
>CAZBAB010000076.1:0-2711 GCA_964489815.1 Candidatus Woesearchaeota archaeon
GTTTGATAATTTGCTTAAACTTATTGAGAGGATTAGAAAACAGAAATCCCTTGCAAAAAAACCAATGAATGAAAAAATTATTTTAACTATAAACAAAAAAGAATTTGAAGAGTATAAAGAATTTTTAAAAGATTTAGGGAATGTAACTAATGCAAAAGAGATAAAACAAGGCAGTTTTAAAGTTAAATTTTTGGAGGAGAACAATGCCCTTAACAAAGGAAGAATTAAATGAGGTTTTAGAAGAATTAGAGAATTATAAAGGAAGGCATACAGAATTAATTAGTGTATATATTTCAGAAAATTATGATGTGAATTCTGTACAAAAGCAACTTGAGGCTGAAAGGTCCACTGCAAAGAATATAAAATCCACTGCAACACGAAAAAATGTAATTGATGCATTGGAAAGTATTGTGAGATATTTAAAAACTTTGAAAAGAACTCCTAAAAATGGTCTTGCTGTTTTTTGCGGAAATATTTCTGAAGTAGAAGGAAAAAATGACTTAAGAATATGGTCTATTGAACCTCCCTTGCCTTTAAAAATTAGATTATATAGGTGTGATAAAGAGTTTGTGTTGCATCCATTAAAAGACATGCTTGAGGTTAATGAAATTTTTGGATTAGTGGTTATGGATAGAAAAGAAGCAACAATTGGGGTTTTAGAAGGAAAAAGAATTGAGACAATTACAAAAATGACCTCTGGGATTCCTTCAAAAGTTCGAGCTGGAGGTCAATGCTTAGCTTTAGACACTTTGATTATGAAAGGGGACGGGGACATAATAGAGATAAAAGATTCTCATAATCCTTTAATTATTATGTCAGAGAATTTTAACTTAGAGAAGACAGAGCATACTCCCATTACTTTTAAATGGGAAAATAAAAAGGATTTATACAAAATTATTACTTGCTATCCCAAATTTGAAATTCAGGCATCTAAAGAGCATTTGTTTTTTGTTAGAACAGATAAAGGAATAGAGGAAAAGCCCCTTAAGGAAATTAAGGAAGGGGACTACTTAATTATGCCTGAAAAAATTGAAATAAATAATCTTGATAAGGCAATTGATTTTACTCCTAAGATAAGGCAAGAATTTAATTTAAAGAAAGTGAATATCCCAAAGAGAATAAATAAGGATTTATCTAGGTTATTTGGATATTATTTGGGGGATGGAAGTTATGAAAAAGATAGAATAACTTTTTTTGAACAAAGAAAAAATGTTGCAGATTTCTATAAGAAATTATCTAAGAAAGTTTTTGGAATTAATTGCGATTTAAGATTCAGAGAATCAAAAAATTATTGGCAATTAAGAATTTACAGTAGAATTGTCTCCCAATTATTTAAGCAGTATTTTCCAGAGAGAAACAAGACCCTTGATGCTCGAATTCCTTCAATAATCTTAAAATCATCTGATAGAACCCTTGCATCATTCATTGCAGGTTTTTTTGATGCAGAGGGATATGTCTCTTCTAATAAAATAGCATTAGGAATTAATAATGGAATCTTAGCAAAACAATTGCAATTTTCTTTATTAAGATTAGGAATTATCTCTTCAATTAATCAATATAATAATAAAAGAAATCCTTATTCAGAGAGAATAAGATACACTCTTGCAATTGATGATTTAGAATCTTTAAAAAGATTTAAGTCTTTTTTAGGGTTTGCTTCTAAGGAAAAGATGAGAAAGATTGATACTTTAATTAATAAAAGAAGTGCAAAGAATAAACTCAGACAATTGGTTGTTAATGGAAAAGAAGTTGCAGAGATTATTAGGAATTTTGGTTTAAATACAAGAGACTTTCACTGTGGATATTTCTTTTGCAATAAAAGACAAATAAGCAAGGAAGTTTTTAAAAAGAGAATTTTAGATAAAATCAAGAATAAAGAATTAAAAAAAAGATTAGAATTATTTTACCAATCTAATTTAATTATTGTTAAAATCTCTAAGATAGAACATATTGGTTTTGATAGTACTATTGACATAGAAACTAAAACCCATAATTTTTTAGCAAATGGTCTTCTTGTGCATAATTCCTCTCAAAGGTTTCATAGAATTACAGAAGGTTTAACAAAGGAATTTTATAAAAGAATTGCAGAAGAAGTTAAAAAAATATTTTTTGAAGATTCAAGATTAAAAGGAATAATAATTGGGGGACCAATTCCAACAAAAGATGAATTTTTAGAAGGGGAATATCTTACATCCCAATTAGCTGAAAAAGTGATTGGAAGAATTGACATCGGAGATACTTCTGAATCAGGGTTAAAAGAATTAGTTGAAAAATCAAAGCAACTCCTTGCAAATCAAGAGATTATACATGAGAAAAAAATAGTGGAAAAATTCTTTGAAACTCTTGGAAAAAATCCAGATTTAGCTTTATACAAAGAAAAAGATGTTAAAAAAGCTTTGGAATATGGAGCAGTTGATGTTTTATTATTGTCAAAAGCAATTGATAAAAAGCTTGCAAGAAGATTAAAAGAACTTGCGGAAAATACTAGCTCAAAAATTGAGGTAATTTCAACTGAGACTACTGAAGGAGACCAATTTAAAAAACTCTCTGGGATTGGTGCTATCTTGAGGTATAAAATTTAAAATGGTAAACTCAAAAACACTTGAAGAAATTGATAACGTAAGAGAGAAAGAAAATTTAAAGTTAATTGAGGCTATTTTTTTTATATCTGGGAGATTTTTGAATATGTCAGAATTAGTTTCTCTAAGTGG
>CAZBAB010000077.1:0-2691 GCA_964489815.1 Candidatus Woesearchaeota archaeon
CTAAAATGAATTTTATAAATCTCTTTTTTTCCCTTATCAAAAATATCTAAAACAACTTGTTTTCCATTTCTACTACAAATAATATCTCCTTTTTTAATTTCACCCATTGTTTTATATCCTGTTGGTGTATATATTTTCGCATAAAGTGGTTGAGGTCCGTCGCCAACTTCATCTTCTTGTGTTTTCGCAATATCCACCATCATTCTTGCGACGGGGTGTTCAATATTAAGTTCTTGAAGAATTGTAACTCCATCATTTGTAACGATTATGTTTCCTGCACTATCTAAAAGTAATTTGTCTGTCCCTTTGGGTCCAAGAGTTCCTTTTAAAACATCAAATAAAGTTTTAACTGCAATTAAGTTTTGTTCCCTCGCTAAATCTCCACTATCTCTTTTTTGATTAATCACTTCTTTTGTCATTTTATTAAAAATAAATAATTTGAGTTTATAAATTTTTCTTTCCTAAATAATTTTCCCAATTTCTTTTTTTTGAGAATTTTATATATTTCAAAAATCTTCCCTCTTTTATATTCTTTTATTTTGTTTTTCTAATGAGATAGATAAAGTTGCATTATAAATCAACTCCTCTGGTGTTATGTTTAATCTAAATGCCCAATATTTAGAAATATCTTCAATATCAAATCTATTTGCATTTTCCCTTATTTTCTTTTTTAATATTTCTATTGCTTTCTTTTTGAGTTCTTCTTTTTCTTTTTGGGCTTGTTTATGTGCTTTTAATTTATAAATAACCTCTTGTTCTTTTAATTCTAACTTTTTTATTTCTTTTTGTAATTTTTCTTTTGCTATTTTTATCTGTTCCAATTCTTGCAATGGGTCTGAATTAATATAATAATTTCTAACCAACCACCCAACAAATTCACTTTGTGATTTAAATTCTAAATCCCTTGTGAATTGTTCTATTAGATTTATTTCATTATCAGATAAATTAAATAACTTATGTCTGCCGTTTTTTATTTTTTGTTTTGACATTCTAAAATTAAGTCCTCAATTATTTGACTTCTGGATTTATTTTGCTTATATGATAATTCTCTTAATATTTCTAAACTAAAAAAACTTAAATAAAATGTTGTTATCTTTCCATCTTTTAATTTTGGTCTTCCTCTATTATTTGCTAACTTTTTATGGTAATTTAAAATCTTCCTCATATTGTATTAAATTAATAACTATTTATAAATATTTATATATTTTATTATATAATAAATTTAAATAAATTTAATTAGATTTAATATATATGTTATATATAAAGTTATATATGTTATATATGTTATTTATATTATTTTCATTATTTTTAATAAAATGCTTTATAAATCTTTTTATTTTTCCATAGGAAATAAAGGTGTTATGCCTTTTTCCATAGAATTAATTGAGTATCTGTTTCAATTTTATCTACTTTTTTCTTTTCTTGTAGAATTAATAAATAATTTTTTATTGTTGTCCAACTTATTTCTTTATATTTTTCTTTTAACCTTAAATGAATTTGCCTTGTTGTATAAATGTTATTAGATAATATTTCTAAAATTTCTTCAAAAAGAGATTTATACCTCTTTTTTAGACTGCCCTTTGTTCTCAATTCAATTCACCCCAAATTTTTAAGTTTTTTATAATATTTAAAGGTTTTGGTTTAAAAAATATATGCCTGTGTAAAGGCTTTTCCACCCTTTTCATATTTAATTATTAAAGTTGGACGATTAGTTGAAGGTGAGCCATTTTGACTTGTAAAATCTATCCTTCCTTGATTTCCTTCATTATAATAACTTAATCTAAAATAAGTCCAGCCATTTAAATTTAAGTGATTTTTATCAACATCAAAATACCAAAACCCTGTGCCTGTAACACTTACATCATCTTCGATATAATCATCTGTGCTGTTATAATCGCTAAAATTTGCGTCTAATGTTGAACCCCAACCATTATTTATTGAGCTTCTTAATCTAATTGTTGCAGTGCCTAAATTTATATAAGAACAATAAACTTTTATTTGAACACTTGTAATTTCTGATAATGTAAAGGGGGGATTTGTTATATTAAATTTTAAATAACTTCGTCTATAAATATTAGTTTGAGGTGTTCCACTAATGATTTTAAGTTGAGTGCTTAAATCACCTGTTGTATTAACTGAATAAGTTGCCATTATTCTTCTTTTGGTTTTCCAAATAAGATACTTTCTGTCATCTCAATATAGCCGTCCCCACTATCCCCATTATAAGTTTCTGTTTCTTCTGTCATTTATTTTATCCTCTAAATTTTTTAAATATCTTTGTGCTTGTCTGTAACCTTCCATATATAAATTTAAATCTTCTGCTTTTTTATTCATATGAACACACAAATAATAATAATTAAGTGCGTCTCTTTCCTTTAAATATTGCTGTCTTTTCATTTCAAAATAATTAATCTTTTTCATAATTCCAATTTAAAGCCAAAGTTTCTACAACAAGGGTATATTCTTTTTCCCCTGTTTCTTTACTAAGAATTCGGATAATTTTATCATTATCCTTATTCCTTCCAATTTCTATTTTAAAGTCAATCCCTTCTTTATCTAAAATTTCTGTTGTATAAGTTATTTCACTCATTTTTTTATCACCTTCATTGCAAGAGTAACTCTTTGAATTGTTGAAACACTATCAACATTAAACCTTAAAATATCCCCTGCGTTTATTGTTGTTGTCCAGCC
>CAZBAB010000078.1:0-1800 GCA_964489815.1 Candidatus Woesearchaeota archaeon
TGTGAAGAAAGGAAATAAAATATTATTCGGCTTTTATCAAACAAATATTTAGCATGTACTAATTTCATAGGTAAATTATATTTTTTAATTTTTTCTCTACAGAGATTTAGTGCTTCTATTTCTTCTTGTTTAAACCCTGTATTTAATTGCATTTCATCACTCAAATTCATTAATTCCTCAACAAGTATTTCCAAATCCCAATCCGCATATTCCTGTGATTTATTATCCATTATTCTAAATGCTTTAACTTGTTCTTCTGTCAAATCTTTTGCATAAATACAAGGCACTTCTTTAAGGTCTAATTGTTTGCTTGCTTCTAATCTTGTGTGTCCTGCGATTATTTCGTTGTTTTTATCCAAAATTATTGGAACTCTAAAACCAAACTCTTTAATTGATTTCTTTACAATTTCCACCGCTTCTTTATTTTTCCTTGGGTTATTAGAATAAGGTTTAATCTCCTCTAATTTTTTCATAACAATTTCCATATTTAATAAAAACATTCTCACTTTTTAAATATTTCGTAGAATACTTAAAATTCTTCACTATGTATCTGTTTATGACATTTCCTGCATAAAACCATAACATTTCTTAATTCGTATTTTCCACCTTTATTTCCTCTTTTAATTCTGTGTATTTCAAGCTCTTTATAACTAAACTTTTTTTTGCATAATTCACATTTTTTATTTGTAAAATCTTTAAGTAATTTTTTTTGTTTTTCTGTTAATTTTTCTTGTCCCATTATTATAATCATATTTCATATGGCAACTTCTACATAAACATAACCAATCATTCATATCTCTTTTATATTCTCCTGATTTATTTGCATAATCTAAATTTTTTTGACTTCCACAAAAATAACATTTTTCTTTTTTTAATTTTCTTCTTATCCAAGTATGAATTCCACTATAAGTTATATTTTTACCTTTCCAATTTGGATTATTTTCACCAAATCTTTTCATTCTTAATTTTTCTCTTTGTTTATCACTAACAAAATGTCCTTTTTTTGAACAAGACCTACATCTTTGTGCCTGTCTACATATTTCTTTTCCACAATCAATACAATAATGTTGATATGAACCATATCTTGCCTTACCATTGATAATATATTTTGGTGGTCTTCCAGCTTTCATATTATAAATAATAATTTGTTATTTATAAATAATAGGGGGTTTCTTTCTTTTCCCCCTCTTTTTTCATAAATCCATAACTTTAATTTTCTTAATTCTTCTTTTTCATAGTTAGTCAATTCCTCAATTATAATATCTTTTGGGAGATCCTCAATCCTGCCTTTTTTCTTTAAATATTGGGTGCAACAATATAAATAAATCTTCGCCAAATCTGAACTAATAGGGGCTTTTTGAGTGGCTGGCATTAAATAAGCTACAACCTCTGCGTAACCTACCTGTTCCTCTGGTTTAAGTGGTTTAATCATATTCAACAATCCATTAATCATTCTTTCGTGCTTAACATCTTCTAATAGGTTCTTTGGGGGTATCCATTCAGTGTTTGCCAATAAAATTGGTGTGTTTTCCTTTTCTTTTTTCATTTGTTTTTCTTTAAAAATTTATAAAACTCCTGCATTTGAATGTAATGTATAACTGCTAATTTGTGCTTGCATATTGTTGGAGAATTACAAAACTTAGTCCCATTCTCGCAATTACAATATATTTCTGTTCTTCCTAATTTTGTTTTAAACCACACCAAATATTTATTTTTAACAAGATATTTCGTTTCACTTAACTTTTTAATCTTTTTATTTAATACTAATTTTAGTGCTTCTTGTCTAATTCCCATTTAAAT
>CAZBAB010000078.1:1810-2646 GCA_964489815.1 Candidatus Woesearchaeota archaeon
TGCTGTTTTTCCCTGTTATATGGCTTCTTTCTTTTTCAAAAAATTTAATTCTTTTTATTAAATATTTTTTTAGTTCCTTTTTCATTTTATCTCCTTATATTCAACTACAACTTTTTTTCCATCTTTTCTTTTGTATGCTACTAAAATCCTACTAAAAATATTATTCTTTAATAACCATTTACATTTTTCTTTTTCTTGTTTATCTAAATATCCGTTTGATTTGCATTCTACTCCGATTATTTCATAAACATATCCATTTGTTGCAATACCATTCATTACATTCCACTCTTTTAAAACTAATAACCGATATGCTAAATAGTCTGGAAATCCTGTGCTTGTTAGTCTAAATCTTCCTTGCTTCGCTGGTATTAATTTATAATCTTTTCTCTTATCTGGTGGTAAATTTATGTTTTCTTTTGGGTAATCTAAATTATTCTGCCATCTGCTAACTATCCAACCTTTTTCTTCTAAATCTTTTCTTACTCTTCTTTCAAAATCTGCACCAGACCTTCTATTTCTTTTTCCTTGTTTTACTCTTTTTGGATTTTTCATTTTAAATCTTCCTCTGTTATGTTGAAAAAATGTTTAATCCAAGTTATTTGTGACATTAGATGTCCTCTCCAATTTTCAATATGTTCAAATGGTATATTACATTCTGGCATATCTTTAATATTTCCTGTTGTTACAACTTTTCTTAATTGTTGTATCCATTTACTTGCTTCTTTTTTTAAGATTTTTTTATATTTTTCTGGTATGTTTAATTCTTCTAAATTTTTCAGTTTCATTCTAAATTAAATCCTGCTTTTTGTTTAATTATTAACTTCATCCATAATTTA
>CAZBAB010000079.1:0-2635 GCA_964489815.1 Candidatus Woesearchaeota archaeon
AAAATCGGAGATCAGAGAAAATTAAGAATTTTGAAGAAATTGTCCGAGTTTGTTTAAATTACGTCCACAATTACAAAAACTATTTATATATATGTGGACATACAATATTATGTATATAGAAATTAAAAAGAGAAATAAATCAAAATATTATTATCTGTGTAAGTCTCTAAGGATTAATGGAAAATATAAGAAAATAAGGGTTTATTTAGGAAAAAATTTTAGTAAGAAAAAATTAAAAGATGAAATAAACAAAAAAGGAAAAATTATTGAAGAAAAAATAAACTTACTGAAAAAGCAGGATCCTTTATTTAATTTATTAAATGAAAAAGAAATAAAAGAAATTGAGAAAATAAAGAAAAGATTTGGTAAATTTTTGAGAAATGGTGTTGCGCTTAAGAAATTTCTGGAATGGTTTGAAGTTTCATTTACTTATAACACAACTGCAATAGAAGGTTCAACTTTATCATTGGAAGAGGTATCATTAATTTTAACAGATAAGTTATCGCCTGAAGGAAAAAGTTTAAAGGAAATAAAAGAGATAGAAAATCACAAAAAAGCCTTTGAATATATTCTTTCTTATAATGGAGATATAAATAAAAAAGTTATTTGCAAGTTGCACAGGATTTTGACAAAAGACATTTTGCCAGAGAAATATTCCGGAAAGTTTAGAGATGTTCAGGTTTTTATAAGAGGGGTTGAAGTTATTCCCCCAAAACCTAAAGATATAGAAAATGAATTCAGGGAATTAATGAAGTGGTACAGAAAAAATAAACTAAAATACAATCCAATTGTAGTTGGCGCTTATTTCCACGCTGCTTTTGAAAGCATACATCCTTTTATAGATTTTAATGGCAGAGTTGGAAGATTAATATTAAACTTTTTCTTGTTTAAAAACAAATTACCTATGATCAATATAAAAAATGAAGAAAAACTAAAATATTACAAAGCACTTAAAGAGGCCAATAAAGAAAATTTAAGATATTTGGTAAAGCTTATAATAGATAAATTAAAGGAAATAGCAAGAATGTTGGAGTAAAGTATAATTGGTAAAATTGAGACTCCTGAGAAAAATGTAAGAATTTATTTAATCTTTGTCAATAAAATATCTTCTAATCATTTCATGTAGAATTCTCTTATTCCATAATTCTGTGTTTTTTGTTCTTCTTGCTTGTTCTTTTGCCTGAATTGTAAAATCTTGATTTGTTACTACAATACATTTATTTGCATTATAGAAATCCATTGAACCTCTTGCTCTTTGAATATCTCTGTTACTGACATTTATACCATCTTTCAGTTTCTTGCATTGTATAGCTATGATGTCTTCTTTATCCATTGCAATAACATCAACTCCATAATCCCCAGATTTTGGAGTTACCTTTGTTTTATAACCCATTCTTGCAAATAGTTCTGCTATAAGTTCCTCAAATTGATAACCAGTTAAATTAGCAAAGTTGTTATTCAAACCGATTCTTATAGATATAATCTCTTTTATTTTGTCTGGTTTTAACCATCTTCCTTCAAATAATTTAAGTCCTTTAGATTTTTGTCTTATTGCAAACGCTTCTTCGTGCAATTTTTTAACTTGTTCAAAATTAGCATTTTCCAACTCTTTCTTTGCTTCTGTTAGTATATTTTTTATTTCTTTTTTCTTAGTTTCTTGATAATAATCTTTTATTTTTGAAATTAAAGATTTGTAATTTACATAATTATTATAGATATCCCATATTTCTTTTATCAATTCTTCTGCTTCATTATATTTGCTTTGTTTAAATTTTCTTTTAGATTCATTATACTTCCACCTTATTATTTCAATTGTTTTTTCTAAATCTATTTTACTCTCTAAATCTTCAATTAATCTTTTTATTTTTTTCTTTTTTATTTGGTTTTGTCTTATTCTAAAAGCTTTTATCTCTAATTCATCTTGTCTAAAATTACCTTTTTCAAATTCTTTTTTTGCTTTGATTAAAATATTTTTTATTTTATAATTTTTAGTTTCTTGATAATATTTTTCAATTTTTGTTAAAGTTTCTTTTCCCGCATTGTAATTATTATAAATAGACCATAATTCTGCTATTAACTTCTCAACTTCATTATACTTCTCTTGTTTAAATTTTTTCTTAATTTCCAAATATTTATCTTGAATAGGTTTTACAGTTTTTTCTGAATCTCTGATGTATTCCATCTTTTCAAGTTGTTTTTTAAGTTCTTTTTTCTTTCTAAGTTTAATATTATACTTTCTAAGAGCGTCATTAAATAATCCATCCAATTCGGTGTAGTATCCTTTTTCAACACATTCACAAGCCTGTTTATAAATATTTTGAATTTCTTTTAATTTTGATTTTTTAGATATTTCAGCAATTTTCTGCAATACTTGCTTTGCATGTTCTTCCTTTGCTTTTAGTTCACTTTCTAATTTCTTCCTTTTTTGCTCCTTTTCAAATTTAATAGCATCCATTATTTCTTTATAACGTTTTTTATCCATTCTATCTTCGTATCTATTGTATTTCTCTTGCTCTATTTTTTCTTTAGTTTCTTTATAGATTTTTTCAATTTCTTCGTAAGAATCCTTGTCAGACTTAATCGTTTTCGTTAAATCTATTTTTTTCTCTATCTCTTCAATCTCTTCTTTAATTTT
>CAZBAB010000080.1:0-2611 GCA_964489815.1 Candidatus Woesearchaeota archaeon
AATACAATGAAAATAAGAATAAACTCATGACAATGAAAGAAATTGAAACAAAAAATATAAAATATCATTTAGTTAGCATGCCCCCTAAATCAAATAAATTAATTAATTTGTTAAAAGAAAAAGGATTAAATACAATTGCATTTGATATTGAAGTTTTTGATAAAAAATTATTTGAAAAATATTGCCCTGGTAAAACTAAATATTTTGGACATAATCTAATGATAGAAAAGTTAAAATATGCTGCCAAAGTTTTTCCAAAAAATTCAGTAAAAGCAGGATTTGTTTGTGGTCTTGAACCTCTGGAATCTTTAATTGAAGGAATGGAATATTTTGGAAAGTTAGGAATTTCTTCTTCTTTAAATATTTTTCATCCAGATCCAAAAACACCTTTAGAAAAAATGCCTAGACCAAAAAAAGAATATATTTTAAAAGCATGTCAAGAACAAGATAGAATTAATCAAAAATATGATTTAGTTCCAATCTTTGAAAATTTTGGGAGACGTAGTTCATTAGATACGGAAGTTTATAGGGGATTACTTAGAAAATGAATAAAAAAATAATTCATCCTGGATTTATTCTATTTGAAGGATTAGATTTTACTGGAAAAAGTAGTATTGCACAAGAATTGACCAAAGAAATTCAAAAAAAAATTGAAATAGATTTGATATATTCTACTAACAAGGGATTTTTAGTTAAGGATGTTATTTCTAAAAATGTATTAAAAAATTTAACCCCAGAAAGAAAAGCGAATTTTATCTTGGAAGCATATTCAAAAGAGAAATTTCCTGATGAATCCATGGATTTTAGAACAATAATTCAAGACAGGTATTTTCCAAGTATTCTTTTTTATTCTCAAATAAGAGCAAAACAGAATCTTTTAAATGATCCTAGGATAAAATCTTGTTTAAAACCTAAACATGTTTTTTTAATTGAATCTGACTTTGAATCAAAAAGAAAAAGAGCTTTAGAAAGAAACTCATTTACTCTCCTTGAAGAAAAAATTCTTTATTCAGAAAAAGACCATAATCTTTTTCAAGAAGAATACCGGAGAATTATTAAAAGTTTAAAAATCCCCTATTCTATTGTTGATTCTACTTTTCTTAATCAAAAAAAAAGTTCTAATATTTGTTTAGATTTTTTAATTGAAAATAATACTTTAACACAACCAATTGATTTGCATCAATTAAGTGTTGATTTTGAACCAAAAGTTTATTTTTCAACAGCAAAAATGAAAAAAGGAAAATTAATTGCAGGAGAAAAATTATCTCCTTTAAATGTTGAGAGAAGATACGACTCTGAAAATAATGTTAGAGATATTCTTATTGATGGTAGACATAGAGCTTATGCAGCTCTTGAAGCAGGATTTTTTAAATTTCCAGGATATATTAAATATAAAAAAGTAAATAACCTTGATTTAAATGGATTAACTAAAATAAAGGATTTTAAATTTAAATAAAATGAATTTTAAAGAAACACTAATAAAAAAGAAAAAAGATCTTTTAATAAATCTTAAAACTAAAGAGGATTTAGAATTTCTTTCGGAAGCTAGATCCAAAAAGAAAATTAAATGGGCTGATGAAAACCTTCCCCTGTTGGAAGAGAAATATTCTAATTTATCCCATGTAGAAAAAGCATTTAATATAATTTATATTGATCATTTAAATTCAAATAAAGGAGATTTTGAATTAACTTACATAACTCCAAACAAATTGCAAATTTTATCTAGAAATTTTTGTCCTTATTTAGAATCCTGTAAAGATTTAAATTTAGACACAAGAGAAATTTGTAAACTTACTGGCGAAAAACCTTTTCAAGATTTGGCCTCTAAAATTGATAAAAATCTTAAATTTTATAGAAATTATGAGAAAATTAGACCATATTGTGATTATTGTGAAGAATATTTAGAATTTATTCCTCAATCTGAGAATCTAAATAAATAAAATCTCTTTTAAATCCATTTTGTAAATCTTTTTTGATAAAAGGTAATGCTTCTTTTGGGAAAAAAGTTAATTGCTCTAATTCTTCTACTGTTTTCCAGACAAGTTTTTTTATGTGTCCTTTTTCTAAACAAGGATCATTCAAATGTGTTTCTTCTCCTTTCATGATCTCTGCTAAAAAAATTGCATAAAGAACATTTTTATTTCTAGATTTATTTATCCATTCTTGCAAATATAAAAGTTTAGAAATTTTTACGTCTAAATTAGTTTCTTCTTTTGTTTCTCTTATTGCTGTTTCTTGGAGAGTTTCATAATCTTCTATGCCCCCTCCCGGAAGAAGGTAAAAATTACCTGAATTATATTCGCTCTCTAGAACAAGAATTTTATTATTTTTAACTAATAAAGTACTTGGACGAATTATTTTATTTGGTTTCATCTTTTTAAGAAGAAAAATTTATTTAAAAAATCTTCTTTTATAATTTTAAAAAAAAATATGCCTCCAGCAGTCTCTCAATCACACACGAATTTTTTCTTTTTTATTTATTTGAATTCCTTGAGAAAAATTCTACCACGTAATTGTTCACTCGAACCTTGTCCTCGTCCTGCAAAATAAAAAGAAATACGCCTCGGGCAGGAATCGAACCTGCCCACCCCGAAAGGTCCGGATTAGCAAT
>CAZBAB010000081.1:0-2576 GCA_964489815.1 Candidatus Woesearchaeota archaeon
CATAAAAAGAATTAATTATTAATTGCTTAAATAGTTTGTGCTTATTTTCCTTTTCGCTTGCCTGCTCTTACAGAAGGACGAGTTTTTGAAGTTGGGTGTTTATTTTTTAATCCCCTTGATTTTTTTGCTGAAGAAGTTAAACCTCTTAATGCTCGATTTTGATTTACTTTTTTTGTAATCCAATTTATTTTTTTATCTTTTTTTATCTCTTGTTTATTTGCATCAACACAAATTACTTCATAAAAATAATACATTCCATCTTTCCCAATCATGTATGAATTTAAAACTTGCAAATTAGAATACTTTCTGTCTACTCTTTGCTCTGCAATCCACTTATAAGACATTTTTAAGGTTTTTCTTGCATGCAGTCTTTTACTTCTTCGTCCTTTATTTGGCCTTGTTCTTTTGTGCCCTCCTCTTTTAATTCTTACCCTAATTATTACAAATCCTTTTTTTGCTTTATAACCAAGTGCCCGTGCCCTATCTAATCTAAGGGGTTTATCAACTTTAGTAAAGACCTTTGATTTTCTCCATTCAATCATTCTTTCACGCAGAGTTTTTTTATCTGGTTTTTTCCATGCTTGTCTTAAATATTGGTATACTCCTTTTACCATGTTGTATTTAAAAAAAATTGCTTTTTAAGGGTTTGGGTTTATTTTAATTTTATTCTTTAAATCTTTTTTTGTTTCTTTTATAGAAGTTTCCAGTGTTTGCTTTTTTTCAGTGGGTTCTTGTTCTTCAGAAAAAAAGATTTTTTTGACATGAATTAAATAAAGTATTAAGGAACCAGCAAAGATACATAATGCTCCTATGAAACTTAAAGCAATACCAATTATAACTTTTTTTACAAAGAAAGAATTGTCTTGGGTTTTTTCAGTTATAGAAATAAAATTTAAAAAACCATAAACAAGTAAAAAGATTCCAAGGATTATTAATCCAATTCCAATTAAAATTCCTTTTATTTTTTTCATTCTTTAAATAAGGATTTTTTATACTTAAATCTTTTGAAAAAAAGGAGGTTGCATGGATTTTATTTCAGAACAAGTTCTGGCCTCGTCCGCCTCGACGCAGTCAGTCGAACGAAACTACGTTCAAATCTTAAGAAATGAGGCTGCACGGATTTGAACCGTGGACCCCTGCCTTACTGAAACTTAGACAAGATTCAACAAAATCAAACTTGTTGAGTTTATCAGAGCAGTGCTCTAACCAGACTGAGCTACAGCCTCATGTTATGAAAAAATTTAATGCTTATTTAAAGGTTTTTATCTTATTCAGATAATTCAAGAGTTAGTTTTCCTTTTAAGAATTCATAGTTTTTAATGGGAAGATTAATAGGAATTATTTTGATATAAGCTTCTTTATTTGATTTGGCTTTTATTTCAATGCTGTTTTCTAATTGATTAATTGAAATATCTTTAATTGATTTGACATTTGGGAGTTTAATTTCATAAAAAATTGTATTTCCTAATCTTTTAATGCTTGTTTTTGGTTCTTTTTTCTTTAATTTTGAGAATCCTTTTAACATGCTTCTTGGGAGTTTTATTTTTTTGTTTTGAATTGGTTTTTGTTTTGGGCTAAAATTTATTTCTTTTCCATTAACCATAATTTTTACATGAGTTCTTGGCATATCACTTATTGATTCATTTACTGATTTTTGCATTTCTCTTTCTAACATTTTTATTGCACTTCCAAGCATTTTATTTAATATTTTTTCATTTAATCCTCCAAAAAGATTAAAACTTTTTTCTTTTGGGGTTTCAAAAAAGTCATCTTTTCCGAGCATACCATAGTCTTCATTTTCAGAAAGTTTTCTTCCACAATAAGGACAAAATTTATCTCCTTTGTGTATCTTTCTATTGCAGTATGGGCACCTTTTTTTATTAAACATATTTTAAATATGGAGATATTTATTTAAATATCTTTCTGGATTAAGAAACTTTAAGGTATTTTGGTATTGAAATAATTGCATGAGCTTCTTCTGAAAGAGTTGGTTTTGCTTCTTTTAAAAGCATTCTTTTAAGTGCTTCTTTGCTATCAAATTTTTTAGTTTTTCGTATTTCTTTTATTTTTGTAATTCCAATTAAAATAACTATTGCTCTTAAAATACTTCCAAGAATAAAAATCCAGATTATTGGTTTTAAACTTGTTGTATGAAGCACCTTAATTAAATATGCTCCTAAACCTGCTCCAAAAAAAATTCCAATTCCATTTAAAAGATTAAAGTAAGCAACTTTTGTACTTCTTTTTTCTGAAGATACATTATCATAAATGAAATTTGTTGAAGAGAGATTAAATCCTGCCCAAGCAACACCTCCGATAAAAGCAGGAACAAGAATCATATAAATTTTTGAGGGGGATAAAATCCAAAGTACAGGAATAGCAGGAATAAAAATTGAACTTATTAACATAGTTCTATAATCCCCATATTTATCTGAAAACTTCCCCCATAACTCTAAAACAAACAAAGAAAAAATAGTCCCAGCCATTGTAACAATTACATAATTAATATAAGTAAAATTTAAAGTTCTTAATAAATAAACTGCAATTAAAGGAGAAGAGATTGAAGCAGCAAAGCT
>CAZBAB010000082.1:0-2522 GCA_964489815.1 Candidatus Woesearchaeota archaeon
TAAGTGTTACTGGAGCAGGATATGATGTGGCTCCAAACTTAACTTTGAATTCTCCTGTACAGGTTTTATCTGTAGAAGTAGAGGATGACTTAGATTTTCCTTTAAATGAAATAGATTTAACACCAGCAACAACAAAAACAATAATCTGTTCAGGAGTTCTAAAAGATTTTGATAATGATACACAAATAAAAAATGCAAGTGCAGTATTTTTTAAATCACAGGATTCAAGTTATTCAGATTCAGATGATAACAATAAACATTACACAAATAATTCCTGTTACATAAATTATTCTTATGGAACAAATACTGAAGCAGGAGTAAATTGCACTTTAAATATTGAATATTATGCAAATCCAGGAGAATGGAACTGCACAATAAAAGCCTATGATAATTTTACACTAAGCAAACCAAATTCAGACTTAACAACAATAAATACTTTATTAGCTCTTGAAGTAATCTCTCCAATAGATTATGGATTAATCTCAGCAGGGGAAGTAAGCCAAGAAATGCAAGTCAATGTAACAAATTATGGAAATGTAAAAATAAATTTAAGCTTAAGTGGTTATGCAATATCTCCAAAAGATGAAAAAGCAATGAATTGCTCTTTAGAAGGAAATATCCCTATTTATTATGAGAAATATAATTTAACCTCTCCAAACCCTGGAAATTTAAATCTTTCAGAATTTGAAAAAAAATATGAAAACCTAACTTCAACTCCAAAAATAAAAAGTTTTAATCTTGCTCCACGACAAAATGATTTAATAAATGAAGCAAAAAACAGCACTTATTGGAGAATTTATCTCCCATTGGGAACTGCTGGAACTTGCTCTGGAAATCTCATATTTGGAGCAGTGCAAGGAGGAGAAACTTAAATGAAAAAAACAAAATCAACAATCAATGGAATGCTCTCAATTATCTTAATTATATTATTCTTAAATCTCATTTCCTCCTCCCAAATTGGAATTAGCCCTGCAAAAATTAATTTTAAAAATGTTTTAAGAGGAGGATATTCAGAAAGAACCATAATTATATCAACAGACAGCACAAAAAAAATCCCAGTAAAAATAACCCCCAGAGGAGAAATAATGCAATGGTTAAATTTCTCAGCAACAAAATTTAATGTTTCAAAAAACTCCCCTTATCTCTTAAAAATTTCTGTCTCTCCTCCTTCTGATATGCCTAATGGAAATTACACAGGATATTTGAGAGTAGAAATGGACCAATCAACAGGGACTATTGAAGAAAATAAAGCAACTTCTATAGTTCTTCCAGTAATAGATTTATTTATAAATATAGAAATAACAGACCAAGAATACTTTGAGTGCATAGCAAGTAATTTTAAAGTGAATTCAACAGAACAAGGAGAAGATATTGTATTCTCAGAAAAAATAAAAAATTTAGGAAATACAAGAATTCACCCCCAAATAAAAATAGATATCTGGGATTCTAATCAAATTGAGATATTAAAATCACAAACTTTCACATCTGAAGAAATAAAACCAACAACAGAAAAGCAAATAAATTTAAAAATGAGTTCAAAAGGATTAAAGATTGGACAATATTGGGCAGAAGTTTCAGTAATGGATTGCTATGCCTCTCAATTATTAACCTTTGATATATTAGAAACAGGAGCATTAAGAGCAGATGGAATATTAAACAGCATAGTATCAAATCCTTGGATAACTGCAGGGGATACCAGTTTAATAGAAGCCATGTTTACAAACACTGGGGAAAAAGAAGTTGAAGCAAGATTTAAGGGAAAAATAATTTTTGGAGACAAAACAACACAAATTTTGGAAAGTGAAAAAACAAATGTTCCAATAGGAAAAAGCACTCAATTTCAATTTTATTTTACTCCAAAAAAGCCAGGAAGATATATTATAAGCGGGAGAGTATTCTATGACAATAAAAAAACTTTTGAAAAAGCAACAATAGTAAATGTAAAATCTTCTCATTTTAATTGGAAAAATTTTCTAAAAGAAAGCATATACATTATTTTAATTATTGGAATAATTTATTTAATTTATAAAATTAAAAAAGAAAAAACAATTTATAAAACAAAAATAAAGAGGTTAACAAAATGAGAAAAAACTTACTTATGCTAATTTTATTAAGCTTAATTATTGCTTCCTTTGTCTCAGCAATACAAAGCCCCTATGAACTTAAATTTAATTATAATGAAACAAGCAATACTTCAATATTCTTACAAGAAATGTATTATACACAATCAATTTTAGTAAATGTTAATACAATACATGAAACTTCTTGTAAATGGGGATATAATAATCAAACTATTGCAAATGATTTTGATACAAATTATGGAACAACTCATGAAATAATTTTTGAAAATCTTGAAAATGGACAACACAAATATTATATTCAATGTGAAACTCCAAATAAAACAATAATGGAAATTACATTTAAAACAAAAACACCAATCTTTGCTAAAATTTCCTTATCAAAAGAAAGTCCTCTAAAAAAAGGAATTTATGAAATTAATTTAATAACATCAAGCATACCAA
>CAZBAB010000083.1:0-2518 GCA_964489815.1 Candidatus Woesearchaeota archaeon
AAATTCGCTTGTTTTATTCTTGCTAATCCAAGCTTGTAAGAAAAAATTATCTTTCCTTTAAAAAGCTTATGCTTTTAAAATTCCTAATTCACTTAAAAAACCCTTTTTTTAAGGTTTTATTTATAAATCTTTCGTTATCATTACTTAAATAATACAATCCTCTCAAAACCTTAATTTTTTCTCTATAGAAAGATTTATTAATATATCTATAATTATTTTAATATATATAAAAAAATATCCTATATATAAAATGCAAAAAAAGAAAACCAAAGTAAGGGAAATAACTATAAAAGAATTTAAAGGTTCTTTTGTTTTTTTTAAGAAACCTTCTTCTTTTAAATCCAGTTATGATTTTTCAGGGCTTCTTGCATTAAGACAACTTTTGAGTAATGAAAAAGCAAGGATGTTAGATGTAATTAAAACCCAAAAACCCAAATCAATTTATGCTTTAGCTAAAAAACTTGGCAGAACTTTTAAAGCAGTTAATGATGATATCAAGCTCTTGGAAAGATTTGGCTTTATTGACTTGATTGAAGAAAAAACAAAAAACAGAATACGCCATAGGCCAGTTATTGTGGTTGATTCAATAACAATTCATATAAAAATTTAATAATAGGCTTCAAATCTTATTTCTACTTCATTGTCTGAAAGAGGAAGCTCCTGCCTTGCTGAGCGTGCATTATTTGTGTAATTCCCTTCTTTTATTGAAATTTCATTATTCCCATTAATGCTTACATTTAAAAGATAGCCTTTTACTGGCCTGTTCTCTCCAATTTTCCATGTTTCATTGCATATATTTTTCAGTGTTTCATTTAAAACTTGACATGCATTTTTATTATTTTTGCAAATAAATCCTTCTTCACACCTTAAGATTAATCTTTTTATTGGCAAATATCCAAAATCATCTTCACATTCAGTAGTATAGTATAAGATTGCTTGAAGATAATTTTCCACTTCAAAGCTTTCAACATTTGTTTTTGTATTTTTTCTTAAAGAAAAACTAAGGAAAATCAGAATTAACACAGCAACAATTACAATTATTATAGCAAAACCAACCATTTCTTCTTGTGCTTTTTTATTTTTTTTCATTGAAAATCATTAACCTCCCTAATTCACATTTGTCATAAAATCCATTCTCTTGTTTTTGTTTGTGGCATACTAAAACAAAATTATGAAAATCATATCCTGAATTTTGATTTTCTCTTAAACTTATAAGATTACAATTTGGATAATTTCCTGAAGTGCAGGGGATTTCTTCCTTAGCAGGATAAATTATTTTTATTTCTATGTTTTTTACTCCCCAAAATCCATCATATTTGCCTATTTCTTTTTTTAATGCCATTACTTTATCCATATCAATGCAGGACAATTTAGTATTTCTAAAAGATTCTCCACAGGAAAATTCAGGTGAATTTGCTAATTTTGATACAAGCAAAAGTGCGTTTTTATCTTCTAAAGTTTGTGCAATTCCTTGCATCTTTGCCATATGAAATCTTAATGCAAAAATTCCAACTAAAGTAAAAAAGATAATTATTACTACTAACATAAATGCCATTTGCTGTAATTTCATTTGTGCTCTCACCATAGTCTGCAATTTGCCATTTGATTTTTATCTTTAATATCCTCTTCAATAGAAGAGATAAGTGCAAGATCTGAGGAATCTCTAAAATTATTTACTTCTGAGATTAAAGCATCTAAATTTAAATTTGAATTGCAATGGGAACTTAAAACAATGTTTGCTTTTTCTTTATAAATTTTTGCTAATTCTTTTGTTCTTAACATTAATCTGTGTAAAGTGCATTCATAATTTTTTTTACTTGAAAAAATACTTGCAAACATAAGTGGTTCTCCTTCAAAATACATTCTTTCTCCTTTTTTTTCAACATAACCTGCTTCAATATAAACATTTATATCGCAATCCTCCCTATTAAAACAAACAAAAATGCATTTATCTGGAAAATCTTCTTCATTTACAAAAAGATTTTGTTGATTAAGGTTTTTTATTTCTCTTTTTAATTCAGAATTCATGCCTTTAAAGCAATAATTTTCTTTTTCACTTGTTATATATATTAAATCAGCAACTTTAAATGGAAAGTAAAATGGCTTTGAAAATATAAAAAAAGTTTTCCCTTGCACCCCTCTTTTTGCGAATATATATTTATTTTGAAAACTAACTTCAAGATTGGTTTTAGCCCATTTATTAAGATTTTTTTGTTCTGCCCTAATTAATTGTCTTCCAAAATTCCCACTCCAATTATCACATGAAAAATAAAATCTTGTTTCAGCAGGCATTGTAAAACTTGTGGTTGTGCTTGATTCCAATCCAGTTTCAAGAGGATTCAATAAAATTCCCATTTCTTTGCTTGTTTTAAGGTCTTGAATTGTGCCTTCATTTGATATTAATTTTATAACTCCATAAATAACCCCAAACAAAATTATCATACCAATAATAACTGCAAATAACCAACTAAAGGTTACTGCAAACCCCTTTTTATTTTTCATACATTTAAGAACATAT